>NZ_JANJPM010000071.1:0-2095 GCF_026222585.1 Staphylococcus sp. SUC_1.2
CATCATTACTATTCCAGTCCTATTTGTAACACTTTTAGGTTTATACCTTACACTAATTATATTTTAAGAAAAGAGGCTTTAATTATGGATAAGAAAACAATTTATTTTATATGCACAGGAAACTCTTGTCGTAGCCAAATGGCTGAAGGTTGGGGAAAGAAAATATTGGGTAAAGATTGGAATGTCTATTCTGCCGGTATTGAAACACATGGTGTTAATCCTAAAGCAATAGAAGCTATGAAAGAAGTAGATATTGATATATCAAACCATACGTCAGACTTGATTGATAATGATATTTTAAAACAATCAGATTTGGTCGTAACGTTATGTAGTGATGCAGACGATAATTGTCCTATTTTACCACCAAACGTTAAAAAAGAGCATTGGGGTTTTGATGATCCAGCAGGTAAAGAGTGGTCAGAATTTCAACGCGTTAGAGATGAAATTGGCAAAAAAATTAAAGAATTTGATAGTTAAGTAAAAAATTAATCAACGAAATACAAGGAGCTTTTTATGTATAAATATATTTTTAGTTGCATTAAAACTTGGATTACTATCATTTGGAGGACCAACTGCCCACTTAGGTTATTTTTATGATGAATATGTTAAGAAAAGAAAATGGCTTGATGAAAAAGAATACTCAGATTTAGTAGCGCTATGCCAGTTTTTACCTGGACCTGCAAGCAGCCAAGTTGGTATTGGTATAGGAACGATTAGAGGAGGAATTCTGGGAGGAATTATTTCTTTTATTGGTTTTACACTTCCTTCTGTGATTATACTTATGGTTTTTTCAGCATTATTTATTAATAATGATTCTAGTTTAACTTGGATCCAAGGATTAAAACTAGTAGCTGTTGCCATTGTTGCCCAAGCCATAATAGGTATGGGTAAAAAATTAACAAATACTAAAAGTACCATTACATTGGCATTATTTGTTCTTATATTATCTCTTACAATCGATAATCTTTACATTCAAGTAATCGCATTATCTATTACTGGTATATATGGTCTTATCTTTTTAAAAGAAACCTCTACAGATATAAATAATTTAAGAGTGAAGACATTTAAATTACCTAAAATGTTAGGGTTTATTTCAATTTCATTATTTTTTTTACTATTAATTGTATTACCTATAGTTAGTTCTATGACGAATAATTTATGGCTCAGAATGTTCGATAGTTTTTATAGATCTGGTTCTTTAGTGTTTGGAGGTGGTCATGTCGTATTACCTTTATTAGAAAATGAATTTGTACCACAAGGTTTGATATCACCTGATAGTTTCATAACGGGTTATGCTGCTGCTCAAGCTGTACCTGGACCATTATTTACGTTCTCTTCATATATTGGCATGTCTATAGAAGGTATTGGAGGAGGAGTTTTGGCTACTATCGCTATATTCCTACCAGCATTTCTATTATTATTTGGAGTGTTACCATTTTGGGATGATATTAAATCTAACACTTATGCTGAAGGTTTTTTAAAAGGTATAAGCGCGGGTGTAGTCGGTATTCTTATCGCTGCATTTTATAATCCGATTTGGGCTTCAACTATTAAATCAGAATTAGATTTTGTTCTAGCTAGCTCATTATTCGTATTCCTGGTTTATTATAAATTACCTTCCTGGTCTATTGTGCTAATAGGCATTATAATAGGTATAATGTTTTACTAATCTTTCTCGTTCATAATCAAAGAATAAATTTTATAAGTATAGTTATTAAAGTAACCATTATAAATTAAAATAATTGATTTCGTGTAATTATAGTACTTTATCTCAATGTAAAAGATAGTAAAAAAGGCTCTATAATAAATTGGACTGATGACTAAAAATCATCAGTCCAATTTTTATGTTTGAATACAAAAATAGCGCAATTACCTCTATAATTATTAGTTACCACACAAAATAAAAAAGAAAAGTAATGCGCCTATGCGTAAGTCTTTATTAAATACATTAAGAATTAAAGATAAAAATCTAAATTTTTCAGATGAAGTGATTGAGAAAAAACATAAAGGACAAATGAGCTTGTTTTACTATGACGAGCTCACTTATCAACCTACACATTGTGAAAATTGTTCAACTAAAAATGAAAATTTCTCT
>NZ_JANJPM010000072.1:0-1996 GCF_026222585.1 Staphylococcus sp. SUC_1.2
ATGAGGTGTCTCAGGGTTTTTTTAAATTATAAAATTTTAATTTTAAAGAATAATGCTAATTAGTCAACAACTTGAACATTTAAATCTACATCGATGTTGCCACGAGTTGCTTTTGAATATGGACAGAATTCGTGAGCATCTTGTAGATATTTTTCAGCGTCTTCTTGAGATAATACATTTTTAACTTTTGCATCAATAGATACGCTTAATTTTGGACTTTCAGCATTTGGATCATCTTCTAAGCGTACAGTTAAAGTTACCTCAGGTTCTGCTCCGCGAACTTTATTTTGTTTTAAAATAAGGTCATATGCACCATTGAAGCATGAAGCATAGCCAGCTGCGAATAATTGTTCAGGGTTAGTTGCGTTTCCATCTGCTTGTTGTGGTGGTAATACATCTACATTTATTGCATTATCGTCTGTGTGTACGTGTCCTTTACGTCCACCAACGTTTGTTGCTTTAGTTTCATATTGAACTGCCATTATTATTACCTCCTAAATTCGAATATAATTATTGTATACCCAACTAAAACGTTTTAAATCATGATTTGTAAAAATTAACATGAATTTTAAACATTGGCGAGTGTGACATAAATAGTTTAAAATAATATAAAATTGTAAATGGTAAGAAAAGAAGGGATTATATGGCAGAAGTAAAGGTAGCTGCAACCATAGCACCTCAAGATATAATAGATAATGAAACGTTAAATAGTATAAATGATAATCATGCATATATAGATATCATTGAGTTGCGTATAGATCAATGGGAGAGTCATCATCACGAACATTTAATGAAAAACCTTTCACTTCTAAATGAAATAAAGGGTCATTTCAAAATATTGGTGACATATCGCACACTTTCTCAAGGTGGAAAAGGTCAGTTAACTAATAAAGAATATTTACAGTTAATTGAAACAATTTCCTCAATAGATGCATTTCAAATGATAGATATAGAATGGGAGTCAAATATAGATGTTGAGACGCATAAGCGTATTATAGAAAATGCACATCGTCATCAGAAGCAAATAATTGTCTCATATCATAATTTTTTAGAAACGCCACCGTTAGAAGAATTAAAGTTCACATATTATAAAATGCTAAAATTAAATCCTGAGTATGTAAAAATTGCAGTAATGCCTAAGGAAAAAAGGGACGTAGCAACGCTATTAGAAGCAGTAGCTTATACATCTGAAGCGATTTCTCAACAAGTTATTGGGATATCTATGTCTCGTTTAGGATTAGTGAGCCGAACTGCTCAAGGTGTTTTTGGGGGGACAGTGTCATATGGTTGTTTAGGTGAACCTCAAGCGCCAGGACAGATTCATGTTAAAGAACTAAAAAAACAATTATTATTTTACGAAAACATGTAGTATACATTGAAATGTCATCGATATCCGCGTATAATTGATAATAGTTATCAATATAGAGGAGCGATAATTGTGGAATTACAAGAAGTAATTTCTTTAAGAAGAAGTATAAAGAAATTTAAACATGATATGGTTATTAATGATGAAGATGTATTTAAAGCCATAGAACAAGCTACTGACGCTCCTAATCATGGTATGAGAGAACCGTGGAGAGTTATTCATGTTTCTAAAGATAGATTAGGAGATATGAGTAGAGATATTACACGTTTTGCCTTTCCAAATAGTCCGGAAAAACAAGAAGATCATTATAACGCGGTGACAAATTTAGGAGGTATGTTAGTTTTAGTACTTAAAACTGACCCACGACAACGACAAAATCGCGAAAACTTTTTTGCGATGGGTGCATACACTCAGAATCTAATGTTATTACTCTATGAAAAAGGTATTGGTACATGTTGGAAAACGCCATTGTACATCTTTGAACCAAAAGTAAGAAAAGCATTTGGTATTGCTAAAGATGAAGCTATTGCAGGTTTATTGTATCTTACTGATTTAGAAGAGGTTCCACCTAAAGCAAAACGTAAAAATAAACATTTAATCTCAGAATATTAAAGAAACCACACTCAAAAT
>NZ_JANJPM010000073.1:0-1918 GCF_026222585.1 Staphylococcus sp. SUC_1.2
GAGTTTATGGAAGAAGTTTTAATTGATGATAATATGGTTTTTGATATTGATAATTTAAAAGGATTTCTTAATGATACCAGTTCATTTGGGTTTATAGCTAAAGAAAATAATAAAATTATAGGATTTGCATATTGCTATACACTTTTAAGACCTGATGGAAAAACAATGTTTTATTTACACTCAATAGGAATGTTACCTAACTATCAAGACAAAGGTTATGGTTCAAAATTATTATCTTTTATTAAGGAATATTCTAAAGAGATTGGTTGTTCTGAAATGTTTTTAATAACTGATAAAGGTAATCCTAGAGCTTGCCATGTATATGAAAAATTAGGTGGTAAAAATGATTATAAAGATGAAATAGTATATGTATATGATTATGAAAAAGGTGATAAATAAATGAATATAGTTGAAAATGAAATATGTATAAGAACTTTAATAGATGATGATTTTCCTTTGATGTTAAAATGGTTAACTGATGAAAGAGTATTAGAATTTTATGGTGGTAGAGATAAAAAATATACATTAGAATCATTAAAAAAACATTATACAGAGCCTTGGGAAGATGAAGTTTTTAGAGTAATTATTGAATATAACAATGTTCCTATTGGATATGGACAAATATATAAAATGTATGATGAGTTATATACTGATTATCATTATCCAAAAACTGATGAGATAGTCTATGGTATGGATCAATTTATAGGAGAGCCAAATTATTGGAGTAAAGGAATTGGTACAAGATATATTAAATTGATTTTTGAATTTTTGAAAAAAGAAAGAAATGCTAATGCAGTTATTTTAGACCCTCATAAAAATAATCCAAGAGCAATAAGGGCATACCAAAAATCTGGTTTTAGAATTATTGAAGATTTGCCAGAACATGAATTACACGAGGGCAAAAAAGAAGATTGTTATTTAATGGAATATAGATATGATGATAATGCCACAAATGTTAAGGCAATGAAATATTTAATTGAGCATTACTTTGATAATTTCAAAGTAGATAGTATTGAAATAATCGGTAGTGGTTATGATAGTGTGGCATATTTAGTTAATAATGAATACATTTTTAAAACAAAATTTAGTACTAATAAGAAAAAAGGTTATGCAAAAGAAAAAGCAATATATAATTTTTTAAATACAAATTTAGAAACTAATGTAAAAATTCCTAATATTGAATATTCGTATATTAGTGATGAATTATCTATACTAGGTTATAAAGAAATTAAAGGAACTTTTTTAACACCAGAAATTTATTCTACTATGTCAGAAGAAGAACAAAATTTGTTAAAACGAGATATTGCCAGTTTTTTAAGACAAATGCACGGTTTAGATTATACAGATATTAGTGAATGTACTATTGATAATAAACAAAATGTATTAGAAGAGTATATATTGTTGCGTGAAACTATTTATAATGATTTAACTGATATAGAAAAAGATTATATAGAAAGTTTTATGGAAAGACTAAATGCAACAACAGTTTTTGAGGGTAAAAAGTGTTTATGCCATAATGATTTTAGTTGTAATCATCTATTGTTAGATGGCAATAATAGATTAACTGGAATAATTGATTTTGGAGATTCTGGAATTATAGATGAATATTGTGATTTTATATACTTACTTGAAGATAGTGAAGAAGAAATAGGAACAAATTTTGGAGAAGATATATTAAGAATGTATGGAAATATAGATATTGAGAAAGCAAAAGAATATCAAGATATAGTTGAAGAATATTATCCTATTGAAACTATTGTTTATGGAATTAAAAATATTAAACAGGAATTTATCGAAAATGGTAGAAAAGAAATTTATAAAAGGACTTATAAAGATTGATTATATAATATATGAAAAGCTATTATAAAAGACATTAGTATTAAATAGTTTAAAAAAATGAAAAATAATAAAGGAAGTG
>NZ_JANJPM010000074.1:0-1640 GCF_026222585.1 Staphylococcus sp. SUC_1.2
TAATACTTTAAAAAAATAAAGCACTTTCGTATAATTTAATAAACATCACTAAACTAAATTAACGAGGTGCCTTATGTATAAAAATTATAACATGACTCAACTTACTCTACCAATGGAAACTTCAGTTCTTATCCCCACAAATGATATTTCACGACATGTAAATGATATTGTTGAAACAATTCCTGACAATGAATTCGACGAATTCAGACATCACCGTGGTGCAACTTCGTACCATCCTAAAATGATGTTAAAAGTGATTCTATATGCCTACACACAATCTGTATTCTCAGGTCGTAAAATAGAAAAAATGCTTAATGATAGCATCCGAATGATGTGGCTATCACAAAATCAAAAACCTTCTTATAAAACAATTAATCGATTTAGAGTAAATCCAAAAGTAGATGCTTTATTAGAATCTTTATTTATTCAATTTTACAGTCAGTGTGTAAAACAAAATCTTATAGATGATAAAGCTATTTTTATTGATGGTACAAAAATTGAAGCAAATGCCAATCGATATACATTTGTATGGAAAAAGAGTATTCAAAACCATGAATCAAAGATGAATGAGGATTCTAAAGCCCTCTACCATGAATTGGTAACCAATAAAATCATACCGGAAATTAAAGAAGATCATGATAATGAATTAACAAAAGAAGAAATAGATTTGATTGGTAGTCACTTAGATAAAGAAATCGAAGATTTAAACCAACATATCAACAATGAAAAATGTACTAAAACAAGAAAACAAATACGTCTCAAAAGAACTAAAATCAAAAAATACAAAAAGCAAATCAATGATTATTTTGAGCGAAAGTATCGATACGAATTTCAAAAATCTATTTTAAAGGATAGAAATAGTTATTCTAAGACAGATCATGATGCGACATTTATGAGAATGAAAGAAGATCACATGAAAAATGGACAACTTAAGCCAGGGTATAATTTACAAATAGCGACAAATTCCCAATTTGTTTTATCTTATAATGTGTATCAAAATCCAACGGATACTAGAACGATGATTCCATTTTTAAATTCAATTCAAGAGACCTACGGTCATTTACCTGAATATATTGTAGCTGATGCAGGTTATGGTAGTGAATCAAATTATAAGGCAATTATAGATGACTTTAATCGAACGCCACTCATAACATATGGAATGTTTATAAAAGATAAAACTAAAAAATATAAAAGTGACATCTTTAATACTCAAAATTGGAACTATGACGAAATTAATGACGAATTCATTTGTCCGAATAATAAACGGCTAGGTTTTAAAAGATATGCCTATCGTCATGATAAGTATGGTTATAAGCGAGACTTCAAATTATATGAATGTGATGATTGTTCAGAATGTCCTCTGAAAAATCAATGTATGAACTTCAATTCAAAAACAAACAAAAAAATAATGAAGAATTATAACTGGGAATATTTTAAATCCCAAATTAACAAAAAGCTTTCAGAACCAGAAACAAAAAATATCTACAGTCAAAGAAAAATTGATGTGGAACCTGTTTTTGGATTTATGAAGGCTATTTTGGGTTTCACTCGGATGTCTGTCCGAGGACTCAATAAAGTCAAAAGAGAACTTGGTTTTGTATTAATGGCACTTAATATAAGAAAAGTAGTAGCTCAACGAG
>NZ_JANJPM010000075.1:0-1195 GCF_026222585.1 Staphylococcus sp. SUC_1.2
ATTGTGAGAAAATAGAAATATATTTTAATGAACAAGAAGTAAGAGCGTATTGCGAAGTAGTTGAAAGAACGTATAAAGGCGTGGTGCCTTTACTCATGTGTGCAAGCGTCTGGCCAAAATTTAAGTTGTTTCAAAAGTTTGAACAAGAACATATTCTTCTTGTGCGAACAACATGTGAAGAATTTGAACCATTAAAATGTGGACTAAAATATGAGGCGTACTTAACACATAAAAGTACGAAAAAGTTTAAAACATATATCCAATATATCTATGAGTTAAAAATATATAAAGATAATAGACAATGTATATTTATTAGACAAACGTTTATAAAAAAAGGAGGTAAATGATGAGGTTTAGTCATGATAAAGTGAGTCATTACCTTCGACTTGTTAATGATAAAAATGAGCTTCATTCAACCATTGTCCCTGGTCAACTAGTAGTGGATTGTGTATTAGCATATTTTCAAATAGAGTGGACACAATTTAACGTTAAGTATAGAAAGACTATAAATATAGACGAAGAAGTAACCTTAAAAAAAGTGAGTCATAATGAAATAAACGTTTTTGGTTTAAATGGTGAAGAAAAAATAGTTATTGTTAAGAAATCTTAATTTTTCGTGATGATAACTATTTTTATTTTTGGTTATTAGTATTTATATTTTTTAATCATTTATTAATTATGTAAAGTGAATAAAATTACACTTTTAAATTTAGGAAAATGAAAATCAATTTGATAATACTAGTTTAATACATATAATTATGTAACATGCAAGAGGAGGACATATGTTCATGAATGTTCACAAAGATAAAATGAACATGGTTAGTGCTCAAAAAGCGAGAAAAACTGTTTTCGCAACAAGTATTGGTAATGCTATGGAGCGGTTTGAATTTGGTGTCTATGCCTATATTACAGCATAAATAAAACGATAGCGTTAATGTTAGTATAACTTAAAGTTTCTCTCTAAGTTTCCAAAAGGGGACATTCTTGGCTAACATTAACGCTATTTTATTAGGGTGAGCTTTTGAATAAGTAATGACTTTTTAAAGTTTTGAGTATTAGGGGCATCTTAACTTTAAAAAAGATTTTGAAATATTCGTTTATTTTCGTATTCAATTACGAAAAACACTTTTTAATTTTTGAAATGTGATGAATAACTTAATTCATGTTATCAACGTCACTTTCTAGTAGAGAGAGC
>NZ_JANJPM010000076.1:0-1025 GCF_026222585.1 Staphylococcus sp. SUC_1.2
TAGATTTTCTGTATCGAACGTTTTAGGTATGGATTTTCTGAAATATAGCCATAATACAACAATACTTGCAAGTAAAGAGAATAGATTGGGAATCATCATGCGACTTACATATTCAATAAATCCAATATGGAAGTAGTCAGCAGAAACGATATTAACCAAATTACTTACAATTAATGGAAGAGACGTAGTATCTGCAATGAATCCACTTGCAATGATAAAAGGAAAAATGACTTTTTGATTAAACCCAAGATTTCTTACCATAGCGAGCACGATTGGAGTGAGAATTAATGCAGCTCCATCATTCGCAAAGAAAGCTGCTACAATAGCGCCTAACAACATAATGTAGACAAACATCTTAAACCCATGACCATTTGAAGCTCTGACCATATGTATAGCCGCCCATTCGAAAAATCCAATTTCATCTAAAATTAATGAAATGAGTATAACAGCGACAAAGGTTAACGTCGCATTCCAAACAATTCCAGTAACTTCAATAACATCCGAGAGACTGACAACGCCTGTAATAATAGCGATGATAGCACCAAACAATGCTGTAATACCAATATCTAACCCCTTAGGTTGCCAAATAACAAACATGAGAGTTAAAAGAAAAATAATAATCGCTAGAATAGTCATTATGTACATTCACCTGTCTTTATCTTTTTACACATACATTGTTGAGTAGGAGAGCTAATATAAGTTAATTCATTGTTGATTGAATCTAAGGACTTATGATTAAGTCGGTACATGCGCTTAGTACCGTCTTTTCGTGTAGATACTAATTCATTATCTACTAGAATTTTCATATGATGACTTAATGTAGGTTGTGAAAATTGAAAATACGCTAATAAATCACAAGCACATAATTCACCGCAAGATAATAAGTCTAATATTTCTAATCGACTTGGATCCGATAAAATTTTTAATTGTAATGATAGTTCCTTATAAGACATATGGATGTCATCCCTCCTTTATTATAGATTATCATCTATATAGACAAATATCTATATAGATAATACTTTTTG
>NZ_JANJPM010000009.1:0-80535 GCF_026222585.1 Staphylococcus sp. SUC_1.2
TTTAATATTCAAATTAAAAGTGAGTATAACATTTTATTCTCATTAATATAAATATTTGATGGATCAAAATCATGAACATTAATTTTTAGTTGGTTAAGATCATCATGATTCTTAAGTTGAATACCGATAATGACAGTACCAGTGTTTTGAGAAGTTTTCTTTAAATATTCAAACTTAGTTATATCATCCTGAGGTCCTAATACATCGTTAACAAATTCCTTTAATGCACCAGGACGTTGAGGAAAGTTAAGAATAAAGTAATGTTTCATCTCCTCGTAAAGTAATGAACGTTCTTCAATTTCTTTCATTCGATTAATATCGTTATTACCACCACTAACTACACATACTACTGTCTTACCTTTAATTTTTTCTTTATATTGCTCTAATGCTGAAACACTTAATGCACCTGCTGGTTCAGCAACAATGGCTTGTTTAGAGTACATATCTAAAATAGTTGAACAAACAGCACCTTCATCTACTTGAATATAATCGTCTACAAATTTCTTAGCTATATCATAAGTGATATCACCAACTCGTGCCACAGAAGCACCATCTACAAATTTGTCAATATGATCAAGTGTCACTATTTTGTTTTGGACAACAACTGATTCGTACATGCTACTAGCGCCAGAGGGTTCGACACCAATAATTTTAGTTTGTGGACTATATTGATTCATATAAGTGCTAATTCCTGAAATCAAACCTCCACCACCAATAGCAGCAAATAGATAATCGAACGTAATTGAATCATTACTTGATTGATTCAAAATTTCTTTTGCTAATGTTCCTTGTCCAGCTATTGTATCTACATTATTAAAAGGGTCGATAAAAGTCATGTGATTTTGTTCAGTATAAATTAAAGCTTCTTTTAAGCAATCATCAAAAGTATCTCCAGTTAATATGATTTTAACGTTTTTAGAACCAAAAAATTTAACTTGATTAACCTTTTGAAGAGGTGTGGTAACAGGCATGAAAATCACAGCTTTTAAATTTAATGCTTTAGCAGTATAAGCAACACCTTGAGCATGATTTCCAGCACTTGCGCATGTAATACCTTTTTCTTTAGCTTCACTTGTTAGAACAGAAATTGCATTATATGCACCTCTAAGTTTGAAAGAGCGAACCCATTGTAAGTCTTCTCTTTTTAAATACACATTACAGTCATATTTTTGAGAAAGATAGAGATCGAATTGTAAAGGTGTCTCTTTAACAACATCTTTTATTCTTAAGTATGCATTATCTACATCTTTAGCATTTAAAGTTGTCTTCACAGTCATTTTATCTCAACCTTTATTCTTATTTTCATATTGTTCAATTAAATCTTCATATTCTAATGTTATGGCTATATCATCTAAACCATTAACTAATTTATGTTTCCATGTTTCATCAATTTGAAAGTTAAATGATTTATCATTAGCTGAAACAGTTTGATTTGGTAAATCAATGGTAATTTCTTTTTGAGAAGCTAAATATTTTCTTTCGTTTTCACCTAAAGTAATAGGTAACATGCCATTTTTTGTACAATTCATAAAGAATATGTCACTAAAGCTACCAGCTATAATAATATTGAATCCATAATCTTTTAAAGCCCACGCAGCATGTTCACGACTTGAACCACAACCAAAATTGTCACCAGTAATCAAAATAGTAGCACCAGAGAATTCAGGTTTATTAGGATTAAAATCTGGATTATTTGTACCATCAGGAAGGTATCTCCATTCGTCAAATGCAAATGGACCGAAACCACTTTTAGTTATTCGTTTAAGATGTACTTTGGGAATAATTTGGTCAGTATCAATATTGTCATTAAACAATGGTACAACTTTTCCTGTATAGGTTGTAATAGGTTGGATATCCATTACTAAACAACCACCTTTCTAACATCTACGAATCTTCCTTCAATAGCCGCTGCAGCAGCCATAGCAGGGGACACTAGATGCGTTCTAGCGCCTTTACCTTGTCTTCCTTCAAAGTTACGATTGCTCGTAGAGGCACAGTGTATGCCTTCGGGTACTTGATCAGGATTCATACCTAAACACATTGAACAACCTGGTTCTCTCCATTGAAATCCTGCATCTTTAAATATTTTGTCCAAACCCAATGCTTCAGCTTCTTTTTTAACTGAGCGAGAGCCAGGTACAACGATTGCAGTGATTTTTGGATGGACTTGTTTACCCTTAACGATTCGACTAGCTTCTACTAAGTCTGATAATCTTGCATTGGTACAAGAACCTAAGAACACATAACCTAAATCGATATCTTCAGCTTTTTGGCCTGGTTTTAAGCCCATATATTGATAAGCGCGTTCATCATTAATATTTTTAATTTTTGGAAAAGGTGTATTAAAACTAACACCCATTTCAGGATTTGTTCCCCATGTAACTTGAGGTTCTAAATTTGTAACATCAAGTTTGATAACTTTATCAAATTTAGCATCGGCATCAGTATATAATTGACGCCAATCATTGATAGAACGGTCAAAATTTCGAGCATATTTTCTGTCTTTGACATAAGCAAATGTCATTTCATCTGGTTGCATCAATCCATATTTAGCACCAGCTTCAATGGCCATGTTGCAGATAGTCATTCTAGCTTCCATAGACAGAGATCTAATCGTTTCACCTGTAAATTCAATAGCGTAACCAGTACCAAAATCAACACCATATTGACTAATAAGATACAAGATAATATCTTTCGCATAGACGCCTTTTGGTAACTGACCTGTAACGTCTATCTTTAAATTTTTAGGTTTAGTTTGCCAAAGTGTTTGAGTAGCAAATACATGTTCAACTTCACTTGTCCCTATACCAAATGCGATTGCACCAAAGGCCCCATGCGTGGCAGTATGTGAATCACCACAAACGATTGTTTTTCCAGGTTGAGTGAGACCTGTTTCTGGACCTACCATGTGAACAATACCTTGTTCAACAGAACCCATATCAAATAATTGAACACCAAATTCCTTTGCATTCTTTTGAAGTGTAGTAATTTGTTTGTTCGCAATTTCATCTTTAATATTAAAAATATCTATTGTAGGAACATTATGATCTAAAGTTGCAAATGTTAAATCAGGGCGTCTCAATTTACGATTTTGAAGTCTTAAACCTTCGAAAGCTTGTGGAGAAGTCACTTCATGAATTAAGTGTAAATCAATATATAATAATTGAGGTTCACCTTCATTCCCGGTTAAAACATGTTTATTCCAAACTTTATCGAATAACGTTTGTCCCATAAAAGCATTCCCCCTTATTAATAATTCTTTTTTAATTCATTGAATATATCTGATGTAGTATAGTGCCCATTTAAATCTTTAGTTGTTTTACCATCTTTAATAAGTTGATATACAGCCTGTTCTAGTTCAGACGCCGCATCTTCAAAGTTAAAACTTTCACGTAAGCACATGGCTAACGAGAGTATCATACCAAATGGGTTAGCTAGATTTTGATTTGCAATGTCGGGTGCTGAACCATGAATAGGTTCATAAAGTCTTGGTCCTTCTAAACTAAAACTTGCAGAAGGTGATAAACCTAATGAACCTGGAATGGTAGAAGCTTCATCACTTAATATATCTCCAAATAGATTTTCAGTAACAATGACATCAAAATTAGTAGGTTGGGAAATTAACTGCATGCTACAAGCATCAACTAATAAATGATTCACTTTAACATCAGGAAACTCATGACTAATCTCATTAATAGTTTTACGCCAAAGTTTACTTGTAGCTAACACATTTTCTTTATCAACTGACGTTAATTTTTTCTTTCTTTGAGATGCTAATTCAAAAGCTACCATTGCAATACGTTCAATTTCCTTTTTAGTATAAGTTAGTGAGTCTAGTGCACTTTGATTATCAATATGCCGTGGTTCACCAAAATATAAGCCACTAGTTAATTCTCTCACTATGATAAAATCCGTTCCTTTGACACGTGATTCTTTAATTGGAGAAAAATGACTTGTACCCTCAGTAACTTTAGTAGGTCGTATATTGGCGAACAAACCTAGAGATTTACGTAATGCTAATAATCCTTGCTCAGGTCTATTATTAGGATCAGTCCATTGAGGACCACCTACAGCACCCAACAAAATTGCGTCAGCATTTTTACAAGCATTTAAAGTATCATCAGGAAGGGGAACACCATGCGAATCTATGGCTGCACCTCCAAAATCATAAGACGTTAATTGATAATCAAATTTATATTTTTTACTGATTAGTTCTAATAATTCTAACGTACCACTTAAGATTTCTGGTCCTATTCCATCACCAGGCAAAGCTACAATATTATAAGTCATTAGTGATTACCTTCCTTTTTGTTAATTTCACTAGCGTATTTAGCATGTGCTTCTACATATGCTTTGCAAGAGGCATATAACACATCATGATCAATACCAATACCATTAACAGGTTGACCTTCAATAGTTAATGAAACATGTACTTCTGCTTGAGCGTCGGTACCTTCAGTGACAGAATCAATACGGTAATCAATGAGTTCACTTTTATGTTTAAAAATGCGATCAACTGCATTATATATAGCCACAATTGACCCAGTTCCTATACTTGAATCTTGATAAATATTACCATTTTTATCTTTTATAACGACAACAGCACTTTGTAAACCATTGGAAACAAACTGCAATTGAAGTGTATCAACTTGATAAATTGCATTTTGCTCATGTTCAGTACCTTGGATAATCGCATGTATATCTCGATCAGTTACACTTTTCTTTTTATCAGCAATGGCTTTGAATTGTTTAAATAATTCAGCTTGATTTTGTGGTTCAATATCGTATCCTAAAGATTTTAATTTTTCAGCAAAAGCGTGTTTACCTGATAGTTTACCAAGAGGTAAATCATTTTTACTAATACCAACAAGTTGTGGCGTCATGATTTCATAAGTTTCTGGATTTTTTAAAACACCATCTTGGTGAATGCCAGACTCATGACTAAAAGCATTTTGACCAACAATGGCTTTATTTCTAGGAACGCGTATACCAGCATAGCGAGATATAATATCAGAAGTATTTTTTGTTTCTGATAGTTTCAATCGTGTTTCATTACCATAGTGATCTTTACGGACATATAGTGCTAAAGCTAATTCTTCTATGGCAGTATTGCCCGCTCGTTCACCGATGCCATTTACTGTTCCTTCGATTCGTTTGGCACCATTTTCAATAGCAGCCAGACTATTAGCAACTGCCATTCCTAAATCATCATGACAATGTGCACTATAAGTAATGTCTTGTTTAGAGTTAATGTTCTCAATCAAGGTTTTAAAAATTCGACCATTTCATTTGGATAACTATAACCGACTGTATCTGGGATGTTAATGATTGTAGCACCACAGTCTACTGCCATCTGTACACATTTTATTAAGAAATCTGTATCAGTTCTTGTGGCATCCTCAGGTGAAAATTGAACGACATCAAAGTATTGTTTGGCATAACTGACGTGCTCTTTAATTGATTCCAAGACCTGTTGTTGAGTCATTTTGAGTTTATGAGTTAAGTGAATGGGTGAAGTTGCTATAAAAACGTGAATAACTGGTTTTACAGCATCTTTTGTAGCTTCATAAACAGCATCGATATCTGATTTTTTACAGCGTGCTAACCCACATACAGCTGTTTTAGTTAAAGTATTTGATATAGCTTGAACAGACTTAAAGCTACCTGCACTTGAAGCGGGAAAACCTGCTTCAAGTATATCTACACCCCATGTTTCTAACTGTTTGGCAATCTTTAATCGCTCGTCAAAAGAAAAGTTAACTCCAGGTGTTTGTTCACCGTCTCTTAATGTTGTATCAAAAATTTGAATATGGCTTTCCATCTTTAACAACCCCTTAGCATTTATTTTTGAATACTTTTAGATTTAATGAATGGCATCATTTTTCTTAATTCGCGACCAACTGCTTCGATTTCATGACCGTGTTGTTGTTCACGTAATTTATAGAATTCTTTAAAGCCATTTTCATTGTCTTTAACAAAGCTATTTGCAAAATTACCATTTTGAATATCTTTTAATACTGCTTTCATATTGTCTTTAACATCAGGAGTGATGACTCTAGGTCCTGAAACATAGTCACCATACTCTGCTGTGTTAGAAATTGAGTAACGAACGTTCTCCATACCGCCTTCATACATTAAATCAACAATTAACTTCATTTCATGTAATACTTCGAAGTATGCTAATTCTTTTTGATAGCCCGCTTCAACTAAAGTTTCAAAGCCACTTTGGATTAATTTATGAATACCACCACAAAGTACTGCTTGCTCACCGAATAAATCTGTTTCAGTTTCTTCTTTAAATGTTGTTTCAATTACACCTGCACGCGTAGCTCCGATACCTTTCGCATAACTTAATGAAATATCGCGTGCTTGACCAGTAGCATCTTGTTGTACACCAAATAGTGCTGGTACGGCAGTTCCTTCAACAAAGGTACGTCTTACTAAATGACCAGGTCCTTTAGGAGCTACTAAGAAGACATCCACATCTTTAGGTGGTTTGATAACTTCAAAGTGGATATTAAAACCATGCGCAAATGCTAGGGCATTTCCAGCTTCTAAGTTAGGTTCAATTTCATTTTTATAGACATTTCCTTGGATTTCATCTGGCAATAACACCATGATGACATCTGCTTGTTTAACAGCTTCTGCAACTGGATAAACATCGAAGCCATCTTCTTTAGCTTTATCAAAAGAATGACCAGGGCGAATACCAACAATAACGTCATAACCGTTGTCTTTAAGGTTTTGTGCATGCGCGTGTCCTTGTGAACCGTAACCGATAATTGCAATTTTTTTACCTTGTAATGCATCTTTCTCAACTGATTGATCGTAATAAACTTTAGTCATAATACATTCCTCCAAAAATTTAAATAACTTAATATTTAGAATATTCTTAAAATTTAGATAAAGAAATTATCTAAATTATGTGATGTTAGTGGTTATTTATTTAATTATACTAGCGCATCAATATACAGCTTATCTCAGTTCTGACTAATATCTTGAACTTCGAGTACACTGACTTGTTTTTTTAACTTCGCAATTAAAATTTTAAATATAGCTTCATCTTCAATATCTGCAGTAATTTGCATATCAGAGATACCTTTTTCTTGAGATGGTTTAACTGTTAATTCATTAATATTATATTGTAGTCTAACGAATGCACTTGTAATTCTGTTTAATGTGCTCACTTGATCGGTTACTTTTAAATGTAAAATTCGTTTCATTCTAACCCCTCCATTTCATGGTTCGCTTTGCCACTTGGGATCATAGGATTAACTGGTTCAGTAGGTGAGATTCTAACTTCGATTAGCGCAGGTCCACTATAATTAAATGCTGAATCAAGTGTTTTAGTTAGTTTATTTGGATGATCAATTAAGAAACCTTTAACACCATATGCTTCTGCCATCTTCATGAAGTCAGGTTGATCATTAAATACTGAATGAGAGAATCGGTGGTTAAAGAATTTGTCTTGCCACTGTTTAACCATACCTAATGTGCCATTATTGATTAGAACGATTTTTACGTTGAGTCCGTATTCAGGCAGTAACGCTATTTCCTGATTTGTCATTTGAAAACCACCATCACCAACAAAGCAAATAACTGTTTTATCAGGTTCAGCTAATTGAGCACCGATAGCTGATGGAATACCAAATCCCATAGTACCTAAACCACCGCTAGTAACCCATTGACCATGATGTTTGAATGGATAAAATTGAGCTGCCCACATTTGATGTTGACCAACATCAGTAGTAACTATAGCTTCACCGTTTGTAATTTTTCCGATATATTCAATAGCTTCTTGAGGTTTGCAAAATGTGTCATCAGTTTTTTTATATTTAAAAGGATGTTTGTGCTTATTTTCAATACAATGGTTAACCCAGTGTTCATGGGAAGTTTTATTTGTAAATCTTTGAGATAAAGCTTCGAGTACTTTTTTACAGTCAGCAACTATCCCTAAGTCAGTCGAAATCACCTTGTTAATTTCTGATTCATCAATATCCACATGAACTACGGTTGCATGAGGAGCAAATTCATTAGGATTACTTGCTAATCTATCATCAAACCGACTACCTAAATTAATTAATAAATCACATTCGGTTAAAGCCATATTACTTGCATAGGAGCCATGCATACCTCCCATACCTAGAAATAGTGGATTGTCATAAGGAATAGCTCCCAGACCTAAAAGTGTAGTAGCTACTGGAATTTGATGTTTAGTTACAAATTGAGTTAATAATTCATTAGATTGTGAATGATTAATGCCAGCGCCTGCTAAGATAAGTGGTTGCTTTGCATTCTCTAAATATTGAATTAATTGACTAATATCTTTATCTTTAGGATTTACAGTGACATCATATGCCGGTAAGTCCACTTCATTTACAAGTGGTGCAGATGTTTTAAGTACACCCATATCTTTAGGAAAATCTATAACTACAGGGCCTTTGCGTCCAGAATTTGCTAAGTAAAATGCTTCATGAACGATTCTTGGAATATCATTTACATTTTTAACTTGGAAATTAGCTTTTGTAATTGGTGTAGTCATAGAAAGTAAATCTGCTTCTTGAAAAGCGTCTTTACCAATTCCTGGTGTTGCTACTTGTCCAGTGAATACTACTAAGGGGAGGGAATCACAGTACGCATCTGTTATACCGGTAATCGCATTTGTAGCGCCAGGACCACTTGTTACAACCACTACACCAGTTTTGCCAGATACTCTTGCATAACCTTCTGCAGCGTGAGTAGCACCTTGTTCATGTCTTGCTAAGATGTGTTTAATTTTACCATCATAGAAAGTGTCATATAATGGTAAAACTGCGCCACCAGGATAACCGAATATGAAATCAACATCTTCATGTAATAATGCCTCTACTAAAAGTTCTGAACCGGATCTGAAATTATTATTTGCGTCTAAATCACTATCTTCTTTTAGACTAGTCTGTTTTGAATAGTCCATAGCATCAGGACTTACTACGCTACTTTCCTTTTTACTTGTCATGTTGAACAACTCCTCTAGTTATATTAGATTTTCGGGAACTTGCATAATACCACCAGTATTCGCACTAGTGACCAAAGCAGTATATCTTGCCAGATAACCTGATTTCACTTTTGCCTTAAAAGGTTGTAATGCTTCTTTACGATGATTAAGTTCTTCTTTAGTTTGATTAACATTTAAAGTTCGATTGATTAAATCAATAGTAACTTCATCGCCGTCTTTAATGAGTCCAATAGGTCCACCTGAAGCTGCTTCTGGTGAAATGTGGCCGACAGCGATACCTCTCGTTGCACCAGAGAATCTACCATCAGTTATTAATGCGACATCTTTACCTAAACCTCTACCTACAATTGAAGAAGTAGGGGCTAACATTTCAGGCATTCCTGGTCCACCTTTAGGACCTTCATATCGAATAACAACGACATGACCTTCGCGTACGATTTTATTATCAATTGCTTCAACAGCTTCATCGTGTGAATTGAAACAAATTGCTTTACCAGTAAATATCTTAATAGAAGGATCAACGCCACCAACTTTAATAACAGCCCCTTTAGGCGCTATATTTCCAAATAATATTGAGAGACCACCTTGCTTATCATAAGGATCATCTAGTGAATGAATGACATCAAAATTCTTAATTTCTTTACCTTCATTATTTTCACGAAGTGTTTTTCCAGTAACTGTGAGTCTATCTGGATGTAATGTTCCTTCTTTTTTCATCAATTCATTGATGATAGCTGGACAACCACCTGCTTCGTGGACATCATGCATAGAATATGAAGAACTTGGCGCAATCTTAGATAAATAAGGCGTCTTTTTAGCGATTTCATTGATGCGTTCCAAATCGTAATCAATTCCAGCTTCGTTTGCAATGGCTAGCGTATGTAATACTGTGTTAGTTGAACCACCCATCGCCATATCAAGTGCAAATGCATCATCGATAGCTTCTCGAGTTACGATATCAAGTGGTTTGATATCTTTTTTGATATTATCTACTAATTTAAATGCAGCTTCACGAATCATTTCTCTTCTTTGTTCGCTTACTGCTAAAGCTGTACCGTTATATGGTAGTGCTAAGCCTAAGACTTCCATTAAACAATTCATTGAGTTTGCTGTAAACATTCCCGCGCAAGAACCACAAGTAGGGCAGGCGTTTTGTTCCATATCTAAAAATGCTTCTTTGGAGAGTTTACCTTCTTTAAATGCGCCAACCGCTTCAAACATTGATGATAATGTCAAAGCTTTACCTTGCGCTGATAAACCAGCTTTCATAGGCCCACCAGAACAGAATATAGCTGGTACATTGGTTCTAACGGCAGCTAATAACATACCGGGTGTTATTTTGTCGCAATTAGGAATGTAAAATACGCCATCGAACCAGTGCGCATTAATGACGGTCTCTGCAGCATCAGCAATGATTTCTCGAGAGGGTAGTGAGTAACGCATTCCAATGTGTCCCATAGCTATACCATCATCAACGCCAATAGTATTAAACTCGAAAGGTATAGCGCCTGCCTCACGAATAGCTTCTTTAGCAATGTCAGCCAATTCTCTTAAATGCACATGTCCAGGTACAATATCGATATAAGAGTTACAAATTGCTACAAAAGGTTTGTTCATATCTGTAGGATTTTTAAGTGCGCCCGTGGCGTGTAAAAGACTTCGAGCAGGTGCTTGATGATCACCTTTTTTTATCATGTCACTTCTCATAAATAATTCCCCCATAAAACACAATAAGTTTAAAACATAAAAAGACGCCCCAATTTATGATTGGGACGTCTATAAGTCCCATTCAATGAGAAATAGGACTTAAACATTTAGTAACAGATAATTACTAAAGTTCCAGCCCTTGCGAGTATAATAAAATAATTAAATTGTCAGTTGGGTTATATGTTTGATTTGTCATTTTAATATACTCCTTCCTTGAATGGTTATATTAGAATAGTTAGAATTGTTTAAAAATTCGATAAACTTAATTTACTATATCATTTTTATTAAGTCAATAGCCTTTTTAAGAATTTTCTAACAACTTCATCTCATCATTCTTTTGTTGAGTATAGGGAAATTGTTTAAGGAATTTGTTATAATTAGTAAGTTAAAATTTTTATGACTTAATTTAGTTTGAGAGAATAAAATAAGTTACCATAAGTTCTGAAATGGTCATGAATAATCATTTGATTTAAAAAAATTTGAAAGAGTGGGACTAATGATAAGTATTAATAATTTGGATGAATTAAATCATTTTGCAAACGTGTTAGTTCGACACTTAGAGCCTAGTGATTTAATCCTTTTAAATGGCGACCTAGGGGCAGGTAAAACTACACTAACACAATTTATAGGTAAACATTTAGGAGTTAAGCGTAATATTAATTCTCCTACCTTTAATATTATAAAATCATATAAAGGGAGTAATTTAAAATTACATCATATGGACTGTTATCGTTTGGAAGATTCAGATGAAGATCTAGGATTTGATGAATATTTTCAAGATGAGGGCATTACCATTATTGAATGGAGTCAATTTATTCAAGATTTATTACCTAAGGAACATTTAATAATCAATATAGAAACTTTAAGTGAAACAAAAAGAACTATAAAATTAGAAGCCCAAGGAACCCATTATTTAAAAGTAAAGGAGGAAGTTGAAAGTGAATTTATTAATGATTGATACATCTAATCAACCGATGTCAATCGCAATCATGCAAGATGATACCGTCTTGGCAGAAACTACGTCGGAAGATAAAAGAGATCATTCGAGTCAACTTATGCCTGGTATTCAGCACTTATTTGAAGAAGCAAAAATTGAAAAAAATGATATTGATGGGATTGTAGTTGCTAAGGGTCCAGGTTCCTATACTGGAGTTAGAATTGGCGTAACCACCGCTAAAACGTTGGCCTATGCATTAAATACTAAATTATATGGTGTATCATCTTTAGCAGCATTAGCTGCAACAGTGAAGAATGATAAACAAAAATTATTAGTTCCAATCATTGATGCGCGTCGTGAAGCGGTATACACTGGTGTTTATCAAAACGTTGATGGAAATATAACAACTATTATAAAAGATCAATATTTACCTATTGAAGAATTAAAAAAGCAATTAACTGAAATGAACCAACCATTTCTTTATGTTGGTAGAGATGCTGATAAGTTATCCGAACACCTAGGTGGAGAAATAAAAAATAATTTACCTCATGCTCCAACTATGAAACAACTCATAACTAAAAGTGAACCGATTCATACATTTGTTCCTAATTATATTAAATTATCAGAGGCTGAAAGAAATTGGCTAAACCAACAGAAGCAGAATTAACAATTAGAGCAATGCAAGTAGATGATGTCCCCAGTGTATTCGATATAGAACGAGATAGTTTCAATGATAGTTCGTGGACAATTGATGCATTTTATCATGAATTGAATGAAAATAACTTTGCTAAATATTTTGTAATTGTTTTTGAAAATGAAATTATCGGATATCTAGGACTATGGATGGTTATTGATCAAGCTCAAATTACAACGATAGCAATTCGTAAAGACTTTAGAGGTTATGGACTGGGACAATTATTATTAAAGTATGTAATGGATTATGCAAGCCATTCATGTGAAGTGATGAGTTTGGAAGTTAGGATAGATAATGTAATTGCGCAACATGTTTATACTAATTTGGGTTTTCAATTTGGAGGTAAACGTAAAAATTATTATGGAGAAGGCGAGGATGCAATGGTAATGTGGGTGAACTTAAATGAATAAAGAAACATTAATATTAGCAATAGAAACGAGTTGTGATGAAACAAGTGTAAGTGTCATTAAAAATGGAAATTCAATTTTATCTAATATTGTATTAAGTCAAATTGAGAGTCATAAGCGTTTCGGTGGTGTTGTACCTGAAGTTGCAAGTCGACATCACGTTGAAGGGATTACGACAACGATTGAAGAAGCATTAACAACTGCAAATATATCAATGAATGATATTGATGCAATAGCAGTGACTCAAGGACCAGGATTAATTGGCGCATTACTTATCGGTATTAATGCAGCGAAAGCACTAGCTTTTGCTTATGACAAACCACTTATTCCTGTGCACCATATTGCAGGTCACATTTATGCCAATCATTTAGAAGAACCATTAACATTTCCATTAATTACGCTAATTGTGTCAGGGGGGCATACTGAATTAGTATATATGAAATCTCATATGCATTTCGAAGTTATTGGTGAGACAAGAGATGATGCAGTGGGAGAGGCGTATGATAAAGTCGCTCGAACAATTGATTTACCATACCCAGGAGGGCCACAAATTGATAAATTAGCTCAATATGGTAAAGATACTTATGATTTTCCAAGAGTGTGGTTAGAAAAGGAAAGTTATGATTTTAGTTTTAGTGGATTGAAAAGTTCTGTTATAAATAAACTGCATAATTTGCGACAAAAGAATGAAGAAGTTGTAAAAGAAGATGTAGCAACTAGTTTTCAAAATAGTGTTGTAGACGTGTTAAGTACTAAAGCGATTAATGCATGTAAAGCCTATAAAGTTAACAGACTTATTGTTGCTGGAGGTGTTGCAAGTAATAAAGGATTGCGATACCGATTACAACAATTATGTGAAGATAATAATATTCATTTATCCATTCCAAGTCCTAAATTATGTACTGATAATGCAGCAATGATTGGTGCTGCAGCATATTACTATTATCAGTCAGGAATTACAGCTAAGTTAGATTTGAATGGTGAAAATAATATGGATATAGAAGAAGCTACTATAGAAGTTTAAATTTATATTATTTATTTAATCGAATTAATTATTTCAATAATCAAAAGGAACCTCTTTTAACGTAAGGATTAAGATCCACTGTTAACAAGAGGTTTTTTATTGAGATTAAAATAATTCAAAAGGTCAATAGGGAACGTTTGTACTTATCAACATTAAGTGTATAAGTTGTGGATAAACCGTTCTTAACAATGTGGATATGAATTTAATTTTGTGTAAAAATCTTGTAAATGAATTTAAAATAAGTTGTGGATAAGTGGGATAACTATGTGGATAGCTGATAATATCGTATTTTAGCTGTTTATAACTTTTGTTGAAATTTGTATAAAAAAATTAGCTAGAAAGTTAATTAATACTTTCTAGCTAATGGTAAAATAATGAGTCTTTAGATATTTTCTTGTAAATTTTCCCATTCCGACATAACCTGTTCTAACATTTGTTCGGTTTCAAGTTTCTGATTCGCTAATGATGAGGCTTTTTCAGGATTATTGAATACGTCAGGCTGAGTGAGTTGTTCATCAATGCGTGCTATTTCATTCTCAAATGCTTCAATTTTGGCTTCACAGTTCTCAATGAGACGTTCTAATTTTCTTTGCTCACGACGTTGTTGCTTTTGAGAATCATAGGTATTTACATTTTCATTAGCTTCATTTTGATTTGAAGTATCCTCTTTACTAAAATCATTGCGCTCATTTTTAAAAGCTTCAAGTGCCGCTGCTTCTTCTGTTTTCTCGATGTAATATTGATAATCTCCCAAATACATTTGGCCACCGTCATAATTTAAGTCGAATACTTTATTTGCCAATTGATTAATAAAGTAACGATCGTGTGATACAAAAAGAATGGTTCCTTCAAAATCTTTTAGCGCTTGTTCTAACATCTCTTTAGAATCTATATCAAGATGGTTTGTTGGTTCATCAAGAATTAATACATTATCTCTTTGAAGCATAAGTAGCGCTAATTGCAAACGAGCTTTTTCTCCACCAGATAAATCATTGATTACTTTCTTTACATCATCTTGCACGAATAAGAAACGTCCGAGTATAGCGCGAATATCTTTTTCATTCATTGTTGGATATTGATCCCAAACATAGTCGATAATTGTTTTATTAGATTTAAATTCAGCTTGCTTTTGATCGTAATAACCAATTTGAAGATTTGCACCAAAGGTAATTTCACCTTCTAATTGATTTTGACGTTGAGCGATGGTCTTGATTAGAGTAGTTTTACCTACGCCATTTGGGCCAATAATGGCAATATGATCCCCCTTACTTACTTCAATATTAATAGGAGATGTAATAGGCGAGTCATAACCAATTTTCAGATTACGTATATTCATAACGTCATTACCTGTATTACGATTAAAGCCAAATTGAATGTTAGCACTTCTTGCGTCCAACATAGGTTTGTCAATACGTTCCATTTTTTCTAGTGTTTTTCGACGACTTTTTGCCATTCCACTAGTTGAAGCACGTGTTATATTTTTCTCTACAAATGTTTCTAATATTTTAATTTCATCTTGCTGACGTTCATATTCTTGCATTCTGCTTTCGTAATATTTATCACGTTGCTCAATAAATTGTTCATAATTTCCGACGTAACGTTTAACATCGCCAAGTGCAACATCATATATTTGAGTGACTATTTTATCTAGGAAATATCTATCGTGACTGATAATAACAATGGCACCTTTGAAATATTTTAAATAATCTTCTAACCACTTCGTCGTTTCTAAATCTAAATGGTTTGTAGGTTCGTCTAGTAGTAATAAATCTGGCTCATTCAATAGCATTTGGGCTAAGGATAATCGCGTTTTTTGACCACCACTGAAATCATTGATAGGTTTATCGAAATCATCTTCATTGAAATTTAAACCATGTAGAACAGTTTTGATTTTACTTTCATACTGATAACCATCAAGTTGTTCGAATTGATTAGTTAAAGATTCATAGCGTTCCATATGTTGTTGATATTCTTCGGAATAGTAGTTAGATGCATGATCAGCTAGCCAATTCGTTTCTTCTCTAATTAGAAGTTCCATTTTTTTTAAATGTTCAAACGGTTTTGACATTTCTTCGAAGACTGAAGCAGATGAATTAAGTGTCATTTGCTGTGTTAAATAACCCATACGTAAATTTTTGATTTTTGATATATGACCGCTATCATAGTCTTCAACACCGGCAATGATTTTCATTAAAGTCGATTTACCAGCACCGTTTCTGCCTACGACACCAATTCGTTCGCCTGTTTTTACTTCGAAATTCACACGCGTGAAAATATCTTCGCCATCAAATGATTTCGAAATATCGTTTAATTGCAAGAGTATCATTCAGGTTTCACCTTTCTATTTATAAGTTTATTACTCGAAATTAGATTGTATATTACTCTATATTTTACCGTATTACTTAGTTTCTTGAAACTAAGTTATTTATTTTTAAAATATGTTAGGGTATAATATTCCAGTATTCATAATAGGACATAACGACATTTTTAAATTTAAAACGTATAGCACTCAAAATAGTTTGGATACATAGATTATAAAATTCAAACATAAAGGGGGGCATTTTAAATGGCTCATAATAAATCTAAAATTCCACGGGCAACTTTGAAGCGATTACCTTTATATTACAGATTCGTTAACACACTCAAGTCAAAAGGCATTGATAGGGTTAATTCTAAGGCTATTAGTGAGGCACTCAATATTGAATCAGCAACCATCCGAAGAGATTTCTCTTATTTTGGAGAATTAGGCAAAAAAGGCTACGGTTACAATATAGATAGTCTATTAGAATTCTTTAAAACAGCATTAAGTGATAGTGATAATATACACATAGCTTTAGTAGGTGTTGGTAATTTAGGTCGAGCACTTTTGACATATAACTTTTCAATTCATGATGAAATGACAATAACTGAGGCTTTTGATATAGATGAACAGATTGTCGGAACAGAGATTGGTGATGTATCTGTGCATCATATGAACGATTTGAAGAAAGTACTCAATGCTCAAAATATCAATGTTGTAATATTAACTACACCAGAGGAAGCAGCACAACGCGTTGCAAATCAGTTGGTTGAAGCTGATATTCAGGGTATACTAAATTTCACACCAGCTAGAATAGAAGTACCTAATACCGTACAAGTGCATCATATTGACTTGGGCATAGAATTGCAATCATTGCTATTCTTTATGAAAAACTATTCTAATTAATTTTTATATTTATATTCTTGCATCCTTCTTTATAAGAGGGGTGTTTTTAATTTGCGTTTAACATTCATTAATTTCATTTAGTTTTTAAAACATCATATTATTAAAAATCAAAAGCGTTTAATTTTAAGATGTTGCCAAATTTAGTACAATTGATTATGATACCTTAGTAAAATAATCGGGAAAGGATGAATTGATAGTGATATGGATGATTATTAGTGGTCTTATAGTAGGTATATTATTAGGGTTTGTGATGCAACGTACACGCTTCTGTTTAGCTGGTGGCTTCAGAGATATGTACGTTCAAAAAAATAATAAAATGTTTTATGCCTTATTAGTTGCTATTACTGTCCAAAGTATTGGACTACTTATTTTAACTGGATTAAATGTTATATCTATCCCAGATAGTACATTTCCAATTATAGGTACAATTATTGGTGCTTTTATATTTGGAATCGGTATTGTATTAGCAGGAGGATGTGCTACAGGTACATGGTATCGAGCTGGTGAAGGTTTGATTGGCAGTTGGGTAGCGCTCGTACTATATGCTGTAACTGCTGCTATTACTAAAACTGGTATATTACTTCCAGTAATGTCATGGATTAATAAACCTACAAACATTAATGCAAATATGTCTCAGACTACCGGTATTCCTATGTGGGTGTTTACGTTAGTATTAACAATTATAACTATCATTTTTGTAACTAAAACATTACGTAAACCAAAACCCAAATTTGCAGTTCCAAAGCTTAAACAAAAATATAGTGGCTTGAGACACTATTTATTTGAAAAACGATACCATCCATTTGTAGCTGGTATTGCAGTAGGATTAATTGCTTTGATAGCTTGGCCAATGAGTATTTCTACTGGAAGAGATTACGGCTTAGGCATTACCACACCTTCAGCAAATTTAATTACTTTTTTAATTACAGGTGATACTAAGCTAATTGATTGGGGAGTTTTATTAATTTTAGGTATATTCTTAGGTTCTTATATTGCTGCTAAAGGATCACGTGAATTTAAATGGCGATTACCTGATAAAAAGACCATTCGCAATAGTGCTATTGGTGGTATTTGTATGGGATTTGGTGCTTCAGTAGCTGGAGGATGTTCAATTGGAAATGGTTTAGTAGAAACTGCTATCATGTCTTGGAAAGGATGGATAGCACTTGGTTCTATGATTTTAGGTGTATGGTTTATGAGTTACTTTATATTTATAAGACCAATGAAAAAATTAGAAAAACAAACATCTAAGTCTCAAGCAACAACAGCGACAAAACAAGTACAAACAACTTAATTAATTTGGAGGTAATACAATGTTATATGAATTAGGTACTGTAGGTATGGTTTGTCCATTCCCATTGATAGAAGCGCAAAAGAAAATGCAAACACTAGATAATGGTGATGAACTTAAAATTGATTTTGATTGCACACAAGCAACAGAAGCTATTCCTAATTGGGCAGCTGAGCAAGGTTATCCAGTTACGAATTATGAACAATTAGACGATGCTTCATGGACAATTACAATTCAGAAAGCTTAAAACAAAATAGGCATGCAAAATGTCTTTGTTATATTATGTAACATATTGTGTCATTTTATCTTACGCATTTTTGCTATTTCAATTTAGTATCATTATGATATTTTTAAAGGAAGTGGTAATTATGAAGATGGATGACACAATTTTTTTATTTCTTTGCACTTTACTTGTATGGATTATGACACCAGGTCTTAGCTTGTTTTATGGTGGTCTAGTTCAATCAAAGAATGTTTTGAATACAGTAATGCAAAGTATGGCAGCAATGGTTATCGTGACTTTCACATGGGTTGCATTAGGATTTTCATTAAGTTTTGGAACGGGAAATGCTTTGATAGGAAATTTCGATTTAATTGGACTACAGCATGTCGGATTTGCAGTTAATGACCAATTAAGTCCACATATTCCATTTGCATTATTTATGCTATTCCAAATGATGTTTTGTACAATTGCAGTTTCAATACTTTCAGGTTCAATCGCTGAACGTATGAAATTCTTTCCATTTATTATCTTTATCTTTTTATGGGTGATTTTAATATATAGTCCAGTTGCACATTGGGTGTGGGGCGGAGGTTGGATTCAACAATTTGGTGCCCTTGATTATGCAGGTGGTACAGTTGTACATATCACATCTGGACTCTCAGGACTTATTTTAGCTATCATGATAGGTAATGGTAAAAAAATTGAAAAAATACAGCCACATAATCTTTTAATCACTTTAATTGGCGGTATTTTAGTATGGATAGGTTGGTATGGCTTTAACACAGGTAGTGCTTATACTTTAAATGATGTCGCATTAATATCATTTGTAAATACGATTATTGCTGCAAGTGGTGGCGCTTTTAGCTGGTTAGTAGTTGAGTACTGTATTACTAAGAAATTAAGTTTACTTGGGTTGTTATCAGGCGTGTTAGCAGGGTTAGTCGCTATTACACCGGCAGCAGGCTACGTTAGTTATTTCAGTGCTTTTATTATTTCATTTGCAGGTGGAATCGTTTGTTATCTTGTTATTAATGTAATCAAAGTGAAGTATAAATATAACGATACACTTGATGCATTTGGTATCCATGGCGCTGGAGGCATTGTTGGTGCTATTCTTACCGGTGTTTTTCAATCACAACATGTTAATAATGATGTATCAAATGGTTTAATTTATACAGGAGATGTACACTCTGTCTTAATTCAAATACTAGCTGTTATCGTGGTATTGTGTTATACCATTGTTTTAACATGGATTATAGGAAAAATTTTACAGAAAATAATGCCTATCGCTACTACGGAAGAAGAAGATAAAGCAGGTTTAGATCAACTTGTTCATGGTGAGAAAGCCTATTTTTATGGAGAACTAAACAAATTAAATAAGAGATATTGATAATATTATTAGTCTAATACATATTAAAAAGTTACTTTGAGAGATTATTTCTGTGATAAAATAATTCTTAAATGAAAACTAATTTAGGTGATTAATCTAATGAAAAATATATCAGATATCGCAAATTTAGCGGGAGTATCTAAAAGCACGGTCTCCCGCTTTTTAAATGGTGGCTCAGTAAGCCCCCAAACTAAAGAAAAATTAAGTCGAATTATTGAAGAACATGATTATCAGCCAAATCAGTTTGCTCAAAGTTTAAGAGCTAAGCATACGAATCTAATTGGTGCTATCATTCCAAGGATGAATTCACATGCGGTTGATGAAACTGTGAAAGGAATTGTATCTGTATGCCATCAACATCAATATCAATTATTACTTAACTATACTGGTTTAGATATACGTGCTGAAATAGAGGCCTTGGAGACATTTTCAAGAAGTAAAGTGGATGGCATCATATTAATGGCTACTACTTTGACTGATGAACACTTGGAAGTAATTGAAAAATTAAATGTACCGGTAATTCTAGTTGGACAATCCTATCCCAATTTACATAGTATAATTCATGATGATTATCAAGCAGGTTTTATAGTAGGGGAACAGATAGGGAGTAAAAAGCATAAAAACGTTGTATTCTTTGGTGTAAGTGAGGAGGACGTTGCTGTAGGCGTCAAACGTAAACAAGGTATTATTGATGGTTTAAAAAAATACGATGTTTATCCTGAAATTTATTTAACTTCTTTTAAATATGAAGAGGCAAAAAATGATGTTTCTGAGAAGTTAAAAAATGCTAGTGGTATCGATGCGTTAATTGGAGCAACAGATCCTATTGCATTAGCAATTCATAAATTTTATTCTCAACAAAACAATGCTACTGGAAATTATCAAATTTTTGGATTTGGGGGAAACCCAATGACACAACTTGTTACACCCGCTATTACGACAGTTAAATTCAATTATTTTAAAGCTGGCACGTATGCTATGAACCAATTGAATGAATTAATTTTTTCTAAAAATGCAGTATCTAAAACTGTCATTCCTGTTGAAATAGAGAATTTTTAAAAATATTTAAAACTATGGAACCGATACCATAATCAATGATAAAATTATATTAAATTTAGATTTAAATTATTTTGGAGGAATAATATGGCTGAATGGTCAAGAGAAGAACGTTATCGTTGTATTGAAGACGTTGATAAAAAGTACTTAGAAAATCTCAAGCAACAAGTTAAAGCGTCAAGATTTCGTCAAACATTTCATATTCAACCTGAAACTGGTTTGCTAAATGATCCTAATGGATTAATTTATCATAATGGCAAATATTATATTTCACATCAATGGTTCCCATTAGGAGCAGTGCATGGATTGAAATATTGGTTTAATTATACTAGTGATGATTTAGTGACGTTTGAACCACAAGATACCTTAATTAAACCCGATACATATTATGATAGCCATGGTGTTTACAGTGGTAGTGCTTTTGAGCATAATGGAGATTTATATTACATGTATACAGGCAATCATCGTGATGAACAATGGAATCGATATGCTAGTCAGATGATCGCTAAAGTTCAAAATAACGGAGCGATTACTAAATTTGATGCACCCGTAATTCCTTCACAACCTGAAGGGTACACAAGTCATTTTAGAGATCCTAAAGTATTTGAATTAAATAATGAATATTATGCGATTATAGGTGCTCAAACAAACGAGGAACTTGGTTGTTGCCTAATTTATAAAACGAATGATAAGCAACTAAATCAATGGTCATATTGTGGAGAAATTGATACTAAATTAAAAAACTTTGGTTATATGTGGGAATGTCCCGATTATTTTAAATTAGATTCTAAGGATATCTTACTTTTCAGCCCTCAAGGAATAAAACCACAAGGGGATCAGTTTAGAAATATATATCAATCAGGCTATTTAATTGGGGATTTAAATTTTGATTCATTATCCTTTGATCATAGTGAATTTGTAGAACTGGATAATGGTTTTGATTTTTACGCACCCCAAACTTTTTTAGATGAAAATGGCAATCGAGTTTTAATAGGTTGGATGGGCTTACCAGAAATAAATTATCCTACTGATGAAGAAGGATGGGCACATTGTTTAACGATACCTAGAGTACTATCAATAGAGAATGATCAATTACGACAACGCCCGTTTAAAGGTCTTGAACGATTACGTAAAAATAAAGAAACGGCATTAGGTTATGCAAATAAATTTAACCGAAAATTACATCCATATGAAGGCAAACAATATGAACTAATTATTGACGTTATTGAAAATGATGCTTCAAAAATTTATTTTGAATTACGTACCTCAAAGCAAAATAACACCAAAATTATATATAATACAGGGGATCAAAAAATTACATTAGATCGCTCAGAAAGTGGATTATTGCCTGAAAATGTTCAAGATTTAACGAGAAGTACCGTATTGGATTCTCCTCTTACACGTTTGCAAATATTTGTTGATACATCTAGTATTGAAATATTCTGTAATGATGGGGAACGTGTTTTAACATCAAGAATATTTCCAAATGAAAATGCTACAGGTATAGAAACTTCAACAGAGACTGGACAAGTATATTTAAAATTCACTAAATATGAACTTAAGGATGAGTAAAAAATGAGAAAGTTATATGGGATAGGTGAAGCATTAATAGATTTTATTCCAAATGTTAAGAACTCTGAACTTAAAGATGTTGAACAGTTTAGTAGGCAGGTTGGAGGTGCACCAGCTAATGTTGTGAGTGTAGCTCGTAAAATGGGTGCCTCCACTGAAATGGTCACTCAATTAGGTAATGATGCATTTGGAGACATTATCGTAGAAACTTTAAAAAATATTGGTGTAGGTACTCAATTTATAAAGCGAACAGATGAAGCTAATACTGCACTAGCATTTGTGAGTTTAAAAGAAGATGGGCAAAGAGATTTTTCATTTTATCGTAAACCCTCAGCTGATATGCTTTATAAAGCTGAATATCTAAATGAAATTACAATCAATCCAAACGATGTATTACATTTCTGTTCTGTTGATTTAGTTGAAAGTAATATGAAAGAAGCTCACAAAGCTATGGTAAATAAATTTAAGTCAGCAAATGCAACCATTGTTTTTGATCCTAATGTTCGTTTACCTCTTTGGCAAAATGCTGAAGCATGTAAAGAAGCAATACATGAATTTTTACCGAAAGCTAATGTGATTAAAATTTCAGATGAAGAGCTAGAATTTATAACTGGTGAAGCGGATGAAGATAAAGCTATTCAATCATTATTTGAGGGTTCTGTAGAAGCAGTTATATATACTCAAGGTGCTGCAGGTGCAAGTATCGTTTTAAAAGATGGGACTAAGATACATCATAAAGGATTTAAAGTAAAAGCAATTGATACAACTGGCGCAGGGGATGCCTTTATAGGAGCTGCAATAAGTAGAATGCTATTGAGTGACGAATTAAATATTACTAAGTTGCTTAAAGAAGAAGGACAGGACATTCTCAGATTTAGCAACATGGTTGCCGCACAGGTTACAACTAAATATGGTGCAATAGAGAGTATTCCTACAATTGAAGATGTTACAACTGAATTAAATAAATGATAAAAATTGCCAGCAAATGATTTTAGTAATTCATTTACTGGCTTTTTTATGCCTGATATTCTCAATTATTTTTGCTTCTCTGATGAAGTTATAATTAAATAGTTTGATAGACATAACTATATTTTTTTTACATTACGAACGGAAGCAAAACAGTGCTCACCGTTTTTAAAATTGACAATACGTTCTTTTGAATCTATGGATTCAATATTATGTCTATTAACAACGAAGCTGTTGTGACATCTAAAGAACCGCTCATCAAGTTGTGCAAGTTCTTTTAAATTGCCATAGAACTCAATTTGACGATTATCTAAATGTGCGATTAACCGATGTGATTTTGTAGATGATTCGAAAAACATTACGTCATCATATTGAACATAAATTGAATTACTTCCTCGTTTCAATTCAATCGTCTCAACAGTACTTTCTTTAGATAATAATTTTAAGCGGGTATGTGCAGTTTCTAAGCAATCAATAATTCTGGACTGTAATTGGCTTGGATCATCTTTAAAGATAAAATCCATCGCTGACACTTTGTAAACAAAGGTTAGGTACGTTAACTCACTATGACTTGTAACGAATATGATATTCCCAATTGGGTCATACTTACGAATTTCACTACCTAATTTAATACCGTTGATATCAGCCTCTAATTGAATATCTAGAAAGTAACATCCGACATCATTCATCTCTTTAGATTTTTCAATGACTTCATAAGGATCGTCTGTTGCAAGCGCAATCTCCATAGGTTTTTCTTCAATCATAATGTAATTATTAATAATTGAAACCATATTTTCGCGTTGTTTTACATCATCTTCACAAATGAATATTTTCATGATTACACATCCTTATGACTATTTGTTAATGATTTCTACTTTTTGTATAAAGTAGCCATTTTCTATTGTAGTATCTAGTAATACATTTTCGGTAGAATCAGTAATCTCCTTTAAAGTACTTAATCCTAAACCTCTATTTTCACCTTTAGTTGAAAAGCGCTCTTGAAATAACTCATGAATACGTGGCATATCTTCTTTACATTTATTCATAACAATAAACATGACGGACGAGTCTGTATTAATAAAAGCGATACGTATTAACGCATCTTCAAGTGCTTCAGATGCTTCAATTGCATTATCAGTGATAATTCCAATAATACGACTAAGGTCAATCGTGTTCATTTCAATATGTTCTACTAACTCAGGAACTTCTATACTAATCGGAATATTTTTCTCTTGAGCTTGTAAAATTTTAGTGGTAACCAAGCCTTTAATCGCACGTACTTTTAAATTCTCAGTTCCATTAATTTTAATAGACTTCATTTGAAGGTTATCTTTCATAGGTACGATATTTTCATTAAAATATTGTCTTAATCCTGGCATATCATCTTCTCGAATATATTCAGACATTGTCGTTAAGATGTTCACATAATCATGTCTAAACTTACGCATTTCATTGTTAATTGATTCAATTTGTAACGTATATTCATAGTACGTTTCAATCTCTTCCATATTGCGTTTATAACGAAGTTCTTTAATCATGTAGTTAGATATGAAAATAATTAGAACAGTAAAGAAAAGAATAATTCCAATAAAAATTAAACCGTACATTTTTAAAGACGAAGTATCTAGCTTCGGTGTTTGAGAGTAAACGTATAATATTATAAAAGATAAAATCAAGACAAGCGAAATAATTGTAAGATACGTTTTGTTGATAGATAAATATGATTGTTTTAATTTATTTAATAAAAAGCGGAAAAAAACACCAAACAGAATTGAAAAGCTGCTAAATATTGTTATGTATACAATAAATATTAAAAATTTAGTGTTTAAGTAATTTTCAAAAAGCACAAATGTAATAACTGTTACAAAATTACTAAAAAACATTATGATAGCACAACTTAGTACAGTCAAAATAGAATAAAATTGAACTTTTGAATATAAAAAAATGGCACATCCTACTAATAAAATAATCAATGCAAAGCTATCAAAAAAATAATATAGAATAGAAGAAGGGATTATTATTCCTGCAATTAGTAAATAATCCCTTAATGAGTATTTTAAATTTAAAATTATATTTGAAACTATAAATAGTAGTATTCCTTGGAAAACTGCTAATGGCACATTTGATAAAAAATCCATACTTATACACACTTTCTACACTTTTTTATCATTATTTAGCGTTTGTTAGCTCCTCAGGTACTTCTGGTTCATCAAAATAAGTAGTACAAGGAGTGAATGAAGCTATTGTACCAATTGATTGTAAAAGAAATGTAAATAATTTAATGATTAAATCTACTAATACTGTCATAATTAATTATCCTCCCTAGGAAAAAAGATTGGTAATAATGTAATGCTCTCAAGTGTAATTCCTAATAAAATTAATTGCTTAAACGGTTCTGGTGCTAAAAATGAAATTATTAATAAAACCATTGTTATGATGATTGATAATAACTTCTTTTTCATTTTTAAGTGACTAGGAATTGGTTGTTTCTTAGTTGCTGAAGGAGCATAGTAAATAATTAAAACCGTCCCAATTGCAACTACAGAATACATAATACCCAGATTCACTTGAAAATATACTAGCAACCAGGGTAACGCTACAAATAAAGCTAAATTTTGAACATGACATAGCAATGATGATTTTGCATGTGCACCGTGTGCATAACGTCTAACTAAAAAATAACTAACATGTGTAAATAAAGTGTATAGAAATGTATGGAAGATAAGTGCAACACCATATGTCACAATTGTTTTTGCTAGATTGCTTACAACAACTTGTAATCCCAATCTTACTTTCAAAAATTGAATATGATCAAGATTATTTTTGCGTTGTAAATATAATGCGAATTGCTCAATCTTATTATCAATTGCTTTCAATGGTGTGCCACTCTCCTTATATCAATTATACAATTTAGTGCAATTGGTCTGGGTACTTATGCTTAACTGTTCAAAATAAATACTTAACTGTTATATTGAAATTACAAGTAATATTTTAACATATAAAATATTACAGTTATGTATAAAAAAATGCGATTTAAGAAATAATTAATTATTTATTAATAGGTTGTGTTTAAATAGACTCATATCACTTACAAGTGATAAAAACTTAATAATCTTAGTCTTTAAATTTAATAGTTATTGTTTGGTAATTGAGTTAAATAATTTTGTTTGTAGTTGCGAAATTATTGACACCTTTACCATATGTTGTAAGTGTTATTAATGGTTATGAAACCATTGCAATAGTAGTAATGTCCCATTGGTTATTATTACTAAAGTGACTTCTTGTTTATATGAAGTTTCTTACTTTGTTTTCTTCGTGTAGTTAAACGAGTTAATTAATAAGCCATCCCAACTTATTAATTAACAAAGTAAAGTTACTGAAGTTTAAACTCAGTGGAAAGTGTTTAACTTAGCTATTGTAAGATATAGAAGTTAAATATTTTCAGGATGTAAGCTATCGTAAAATTTTCATAATTAATAACATCCCCAAAAGATTGAAATAACTGTAAAAACATTCCCTTAATATGAAAGTCGCGAGTTCCTCCCAAGCTCGTGACTTTTTTTGTAAAAAAACTGTATCCATAAAATTGGATACAGATTAGTAACTATTTATATAGATTTGGTTTTAAATTTTTGAATACAGGAATATTTTCACGTTGAACATCAACTTCATTTAAATCAATATTTAATGCGATTGTGTCCTCATCCTGGCCTAATTCAGCTAATATATCACCATTTGGATTGATAATCATTGAATGACCAGCGTAATCAGTATTACCGTCATTTCCAGTACCGTTACAAGCAATAACAAACATGTCATTTTCAATTGCACGTGCTTGAAGTAAGACTCTCCAGTGATTCAATCTAGGTGTTGGCCATTGAGCTACAAAAAAAGCTATCTGCGCACCATTACGCGCGGGATATCTTAATAACTCTGGAAATCTTAAATCATAACAAATAATTTGTGTAGCTTGAGTACCTGAAGATAGAGGAAATGGTTCTGGTACCGCTTTGCCATCTTCTAAATATGTCGGCTCATCTAGCATAGGGACTAAGTGAACTTTATCGTACTTATTTATTCTATGTCCGTTTTTAGAAACGGTAAATGCAGTATTATAAACTTTGCTATTTCTAATATTTGATACAGATCCAGCTACAATATCGACGTTATATTGTTTAGCTAAGGATTGAATAAAGGGAAAGCTTCTACTAAGTTCTCTATCTGCTTTCTCATTTAATTCATCTAATGCATATCCGTTATTCCACATTTCAGGAAGAACAACAACCTCTGTATCTTCCTCCAACTTATTTTCGAACCAATTTTTTATTTTATTTTCATTTTTTTCTACATTGCCGTATGATACATAAAATTGAAATAATTGTATTTTCATTTAAAAATCTCCTCATCCCATGATTATCTCTAATTTACTAAAATAGAATAAGAAAATCAAAATTTGAAAGTCATGATTAAAATGCTTTATTTTTGAAAATAAATATAAAAAGGACCCAATTTCAACATAGAAATGAATCCTATAGAAACTGAGTCTTGAATTGTTGATCTAATCGATATCAATTAATGTAGATTATTTTTTAACTATTAATCTATTGTTAGTTGGTTGTATTTCTTTTTCACCAGCTTTTTCACGGATGTCACCAAATGGCATTTGAGCAACAAGTTTCCATGAAGCAGGGATGTCAAATTCTTGTGTAGTGATTTGATCTACTAAAGGATTGTAATGTTGTAATGAAGCGCCAATTCCTTTTGAACTTAATGCAGTCCAAATTGCAAATTGATGCATTGCGTTTGTTTGAACTGACCAATTAGCAAAGTTATCAGCATAATTTGGCATTTGTTCTTGTAAACCTTTAATAACATCTTCGTCTTCGAAATAAAGAATTGTGCCATATGCATGTTTAAATCCGTCGATACGTTGTTCAGTTGGAGTGAAATCACGGTCAGGTACCATAACATCTTTTAATACTGTTTTAGTATTGTCCCAGAATTTGTGATGTTGGTCATTTAATAACAATACGATTCTAGTAGATTGAGAATTAAAAGCTGAAGGTGTGTATTTAATAATATGTTCTATCATATCTTCTAGTTCTTTATCACTAATTGAAATTGTTGTTTCAGTGCTATAGATAGTACGTCTATCTTCGATTTCTTGTAAAAATGGTTTTGTTTTTGATTTGCTAAATAAGCCCATATTAAATCTCCTTTGTTTATATAAGTTATATCTCTAGTATAAATATTATACTTAAATATGTAAAATGTTTTTTAACAAAAAATGTCAAATATATTAATATTTTTTATCATTAACCTTATTTCAATGCATTATATGTAAATATTCTTTATACTGTAAGTGTTATAAAACAAGGAGGTGGAAGATTGATGAAAAAGAAAATAGCTCATACAGGTCTCATTTTAGCTATAGGCACATCTATGCTAGGGCATGAGAGCATCGTAAAAGCTGCAGAAAGTAATCAACAAGCTACGAATGAAGTTGATAGTAGTAATGTTAGTTCTGATACGGATACCCAAGAACGTCAAAATAGTAGTAATAACATCAATGAAAATCATCAATCTGATACCCAAGATTCAACTGAATTAGGAAAAAATAATAATAATCAAAATAGCGGTGAAAGCAATTCATCATCAAATAATGAGAATGATGCTAATGAAAATAGTGATAATACTGTGGATCAAAGTGACTCATCTGATAATAGTAACTCAGGCAGTAATACTGATTTAAATAATGGTGATGACACAAATAATTCTGGAGACAACGATACAAGCAATCCGGATAACGGAGAACAACCAGGAGATAATGATTCATCAAGTAATCCTGATGATGGAGAACAACCAGGAGACAATGATTCAGGCAACCCAGATGATGGAGAACAGCCAGGAGATAATGATTCATCAAGCAATCCAGATGACGGAGAGCAACCAGGAGATAATGATTCAGGAAAACCGGATGACGGAGAACAACCAGGAGACAATGATTCATCAAGCAATCCAGATGGCGGAGAACAACCTGGAGATAATGATTCAGGCAAACCCGACAATGGAAACAATCCAGGGAATAATGACTCAGGCGAGCAAGATGATGGAGGAAATAAACTAGGAGACAGTGGTAATCATCAACAACCACCTAAACATGATGGGAATTCTCGTTCGAATCAAGGTGATCATCATTCAAATTCTGGATCAAATGGATCAAATAATGGTTCGCAAAATAATTCCAATAGCAATTCAAATAATAATAGTAATTATCCTGGCAATCATTCAGGACACTCAAGTACCAATGATACAGTAAAACCTAATAAACCCGTTTTTAATAATAATAATGGTTCAACAAACGGAAACCATTCAACTGGTTCTAATCACCACAACAACAGTGTATCTGATTCTATAATTCATCAAATTTACCCACATAAAAATAATGGCAACTCGACATCTCATTCTAACAGAAATCAAAATCAATCAATTATGAGTGGGTCTAATACTAATCAATGGCACTATGGCGATAACTTACAACAAAATCATCGACAAAGTCATATTGAAACTTATTCAAATAATGACAATATGCGAAGTGAAGTTCCGTTTTATAGCAAGTCAATGCTATTAAATAGACTAAATAGTTTAGCAACTGGTTCATATAAATACAATCCATATATTATAAATCAGGTAAACCGGTTGGGAAATAATAATGAGTATATCTCGAATCAAGATTTTTACAGGCTTTTCCGAAAACAATCATTTAATAATGAATACTTAGATTATTTACAAAAAGGCTCTAACTATTTCAGATTTGAATATTTTAACCCTTTAAATTCGAAAAAGTATTATAAAAATTTAGATGAGCAAGTATTGGCACTTATAACTGGAGAAATCGGATCTATGCCTGAATTGAAAAAGCCAAGTGATAGAGAAAAAAAAGAGGATGCAGATTTTCAGAGCCATGATGATGATAAAATTATAGATACCAATGAAAAAAGTAAAGAAGCGGAAAATAAAGCCAAATATAAAAACATAAATATTGCTTTAATTACATCTATAATTATGATTTTCGTAGGTGTTACAGGTAGGTTTATTTATAGGAAAATTAAAAACTAAAATAGAAAACGCATCTATTATTGTCATTTGAAATGATGAGATTAATAGATGCGTTCATTTATTAAAATAGAAAATGAATTATAAAATTACTTTGTTCTTGTAAATGTTTAACTGTGTCACCAAAGAAAAATTGGACTGCCACTACAAAACCATTTTGTAACATATGAATGATAATTGGAACCGCAATACGTCTAGTTAAAACATAGGCAAGAGAGAATAACATACCCATACCAAAATATATGAAGAAAAATTTAATATCGTTATGTGCTATCGCAAATAAAATTGAACTTACTATTGAAGCGATTAAGAACGCAACAATTCGATTTCCTTTAATTTTATTATAGATTTCACCAAATATAACTTTTCTAAATATGTATTCCTCTAGAATTGGGCCAACTATTGAGATTAATAATATGAAAACTGGAAGCTGTTTTGCAATTGCCATAATTCTTTCAGTATTTGGACTTTGTTGTGGTTGTCCAACTAACCACATAGTGATTAGACTAGCTACCATTTGATAAATCATCACGACAACAAATCCTAATAAAGCCCAAGGTAAAATGTAGCGTTTAGGTTCTTTATAACCTCGCTCCAGTGCTGTTGGATTTTTTATAATACTATTTAACCAAATTATTAATAATGCTGCTATTACAAATAAAATAACCTGAGTGTATACGCCAGCTTTTGCAAGTTCCATCCCTTTTAAATCTTTAAAGAAAGGTAATTGCTGTGCAAGTAAGGGTAAGAACTGTGCTAATGCATAAATAACAATGGTAAGAAATGCTACCCAAATTCTCTTCATTCTATTCCTCCAAAAATAATAATCAACATTAGTTAGTTTATCGTAAATTTGTATGTTATACAAAATATAGATAACCTTTTCGCTTGAAAAATTGACCAAATTTGATTAATATAAAATATAGATTAGCACTCATTATATTTAAGTGCTAAAAAGGAACCTGTTAAGGAGGAACGATCATGCTTAAACCATTAGGAAATCGTGTGATTATTGAACGCAAAGAACAAGAACAAACAACTAAAAGTGGTATTGTACTTACTGACAGTGCAAAAGAAAAGTCTAACGAAGGTATAGTAGTAGCTGTTGGAACTGGACGAGTTTTAGACAATGGTGAAAAGGTTGCTCCAGAGGTTAAAGAAGGAGATCGAGTTGTATTCCAGGAATACGCTGGCTCAGAAGTTAAACGTGGAGATGAAACATACTTAATTTTAAATGTTGAAGATTTACTTGCTATAATTGAAGACTAAAATTTATAAATAATAATTAATAAGTAATAATAAACTATTTTAAACAATGGAGGTATAATCAATGGCTAAAGACCTTAAGTTTTCTGAAGATGCAAGACAAGCTATGTTACGTGGTGTCGATAAATTAGCTAACGCCGTTAAAGTTACAATCGGACCTAAAGGACGTAACGTTGTATTAGATAAAGAATATGTAGCACCATTAATTACAAATGATGGTGTCACAATTGCTAAAGAGATTGAATTAGAAGATCCCTATGAAAATATGGGAGCTAAATTAGTTCAAGAAGTTGCTAATAAAACAAACGAAATTGCTGGTGATGGTACAACAACTGCAACTGTATTAGCACAAGCAATGATTCAAGAAGGATTGAAGAACGTAACAAGTGGTGCTAACCCAGTAGGATTACGTGAGGGTATTGATAAAGCAGTAAGAGTAGCTGTACAAGCTCTACACGATATTTCTCAAAAAGTTGAAAATAAAAATGAAATCGCACAAGTAGGTGCAATTTCTGCAGCAGATGAAGAAATTGGTAAATACATTTCTGAAGCAATGGATAAAGTTGGTAATGATGGTGTTATTACCATTGAAGAATCAAATGGACTAGATACAGAATTAGAAGTTGTTGAAGGTATGCAATTTGATAGAGGGTATCAATCACCATACATGGTTACAGATTCAGATAAAATGATTGCTGAGTTAGAAAGACCATATATTTTAGTAACAGATAAAAAAATCTCTTCATTCCAAGATATCTTACCTTTATTAGAACAAGTTGTTCAATCTAGTCGTCCAATCTTAATTGTAGCAGACGAAGTTGAAGGAGACGCTTTAACAAATATCGTATTAAACCGTATGCGTGGAACATTTACTGCAGTTGCAGTAAAAGCACCTGGATTCGGTGATAGACGTAAAGCAATGTTAGAAGACTTAGCTATTTTAACTGGAGCTACAGTTATTACAGATGATTTAGGTTTAGAATTAAAAGATGCTTCAATTGATATGTTAGGTAGTGCTAATAAAGTTGAAGTAACAAAAGATAATACTACAGTTGTCGATGGTGATGGAGATGACAATAGTATTGATGCACGTGTGAGTCAAATTAAAGCTCAAATTGAAGAAACTGATTCTGATTTTGACAGAGAGAAATTACAAGAACGTTTAGCTAAATTAGCTGGTGGCGTTGCAGTCATTAAAGTAGGTGCTGCATCTGAAACTGAATTGAAAGAACGTAAATTACGTATTGAAGATGCCTTAAACTCTACACGTGCTGCAGTTGAAGAAGGTATAGTTGCTGGCGGTGGTACTGCATTAGTAAATATTTATAATAAAGTAGATGAAATCGAAGCTGAAGGTGACGTTGCAACAGGTGTTAACATCGTACTAAAAGCTTTATCTGCTCCTGTACGTCAAATCGCTGAAAATGCTGGGCTAGAAGGTTCAGTTATTGTTGAAAGATTAAAACATGCAGATGCAGGTGTTGGATTTAACGCTGCGACAAATGAATGGGTAAACATGCTTGAAGAAGGTATTGTAGACCCAACTAAAGTTACACGTTCAGCTTTACAACATGCGGCAAGTGTTGCTGCGATGTTCTTAACTACAGAAGCAGTAGTTGCAACTATCCCTGAACCAGATAATAATGATAATCCAGGTATGGGTGGCATGCCAGGCATGATGTAAAAACGCCAATAAACGTTGGTTTAAAGGCGTTTAGTCAATCTGAATGACATAATAATGACATAAAAATCTTAAAATAATTCTTTGCTGACGTTTTCCATGAGTTTACTAAACTTGTGGGAAGCGTCTTTTTTGTATGAGTTGGTAATTTTAGCGTAGATGTTCATTGTGGTATTTATATCTTTGTGGCGTAGTCTTTCTTGTATTTCCTTAATATGTACGCCTGCCTCTATAAGTAGGGCGCAATGTGTATGACGGAATGAATGCGTACTTATTTGTTTGTTGGTTATGTCAGTCTTTTTAAGTATAGCTTTTATCCATAATTGCAGTTTTTTAATCACAAGTGGATAACCATTCACATCAGTAAACACAAAATTATTATCTACATAAAGCTCATTTTTCCATGTGTCCTGGACGTTTACCTTATAATCTTTGAGTAATTGAATCACGTGGGGATCGACTGTGATTTTACCGATTGAGCTTTCAGTTTTCCGTGTAAGTATCTGATAATGCTTTTTATTATTATTCGGATTGTAATAAGTCTTAGTAATGCTAATCGTGTTGTTCTCAAAGTCTATATCAGACCATTTTAACGCTAATAATTCGCCTGCTCTCATGCCTGTATATGCCAATGTGGTAAATACTTCAAAGCTATTTTGTGGTGAATGGTGATACTTAGCAACCTTCAGGAATTGAAATAACTCATCTTTTTCAAGAAACTTTTTGTGTATCTCAATATCTTCTAATTCTTCCACGCTTACTTTCTTTTTAGGTCGTTTAATACCCTCACTAGGCATAGCTTTTATTAATCTCGTATCATACGCATACTTAAATATCATATTTGTAGAAGCCACAATACTATCAACATAATTCTTGCTATACTGTGCGCTTATATCGTCTACAAAGCGTTGATAATCATGTTTCTTGATAGTTTGTATTGGTTTAGTATTAAAACGCTCTATGGCGTGTTGTATGGCTTTCTCACGTGCTCTCACACTACTTACTTTTACATCATTAGCATACTGTTTAAGCCAATCATCAGCTACTTGTTTAAACGTGCTAGAAGAAGGGGCAATATAGTCACCATTTCTTAATTGACGCCCTATCATCTCAGCTTGATGTTTAGCGTCTGATTTACGTTTAAAGCCAGTCTTAGAGATGTATTCATATTTGCCAGTTTCTGCATTTTTACCAAGTGAAATACGATAACGCCAATTGTTTTTAGATATCTGATCGTAACTTGCCATAGGAACACCTACTTAATATATCGCTTAATAGTTTCTATCTCATCAAGTATCTTATTGTACTTGTCTTCACTTATAGTTTCACTATTATATAAAGCGTTTAATTGCGACTTTAAAATATCATATTTTGTATTTAGATAGTTATATATCAATAGTTTAATTCGTTGACTATCTTCAGCATCTAGAGGGACACGACCATAATAGGTTGTGTTTTTTTCATCTTCAAGATGATATTTCAAATCATTAACTGAAAAATCATAATAGTTACCATTATGCGTATGTGATTCAGTTAGGACATAATATTTAAGCGAATTTGAAACGAGTTTCTTCTTATCTTGATACTATATAGAAATAATGCAAAGTTGAAAAATAATGTAAGTATGACGTGAAAAATTTTTACTTATAAAAAGTAAGCGTTTGCTATTTGCATTTGGAGCCATTTATAAGATAATTTATATAGCTACTAAAATTTACTATTCAAAATGAGTATCCTTTAATAAATTGACTGTATCCTTTGGGTGCAGTTTTTTTAATTTATAACTTGTCAAAACTTTATATTTCATAAAGTTACAAACGGACTTAAAAGTACTCTTGTAAGCAGTACCTTAAAATAGGGAAGTAGTTTGATAAAAACAAAAAGAATACCCCACAGATATGTAAATGAAACTTTCCTCATATGTCGCAACTTGCGACGTTAGGTAAATGAATATAGCAACCGCTTCGATATTCACAAAAAAAGATGTAGCTCTGAACTGGGACTACATTTATTAACGAACAACTCATATTATTTACGTTATTAAATATTTAGGTTAAAAGTAAAGAACGATATAACATAGTAGGAAGAACTCATAAATAAGGTTCTAAAACTCATCAAATTTATATGAAATAGTACTAAATAAATGAAAAGGAGTTAACAAAATAACATAATGGTTATATCAAAATTAAAACATCTTTTATTTGACAATACATATTTACAACAATTATTTAAATAAAAGTTTAAAAAATATGATTAAAGTGAGTAAGAAAATGATAGAAATTGCTAAATAAGGTTTAGTTATATTTATTATTTTTATTATACTTGATATAATATTTAAAAGATTTATATTAAAGTGGTGAAAATTATGGTTAGTAGGAATCTTGAAGTTTATTGTGATGAAAGCAGTTTAGAAAATTTATTTAAAGATAATAAAAGTGGATATATAGTAATTGGTGGTATATGGTTAGATAAAAAAGATCATAAGATAGTAAAAAAAGAAATTGACCATTTAAAGCGAAAACATTCAATAGGTGGAGAATTTAAATGGAATAAAGTTTCATATTCCAGAAAGCAATTCTATTTTGAAATCTTAGACTACTTTTTTGGCAATAGGAAGATTAGATTTAGATGTATTGTAGTAAATACAAAAAAAGTTAACACAGAGAAATATCATAATTCTGATAATGAATTAGGTTTTTATAAATTTTATTTCAATTTACTGGATAAATGGTGTATGAGTAATGACAATTATTATATTTACTTAGATTATAAAAGTAATAAAGATAATAATAGACTACCAAAGTTAAAAGAAATTTTGAATTATGTGTCTGAAGGAGAAATAATAGATGTTTTACCAATCCGTTCAGAAGAATCAGTTTTTATTCAATTAGCAGATTTGTTAAGTGGTGTTGTTAGCTTTCATTTTAATAATAATGATGTAAAAGATAATACGAAATATGAATTTAAAAAAAGATTAGAGGAACATATTGGTGAGAGTATTAAATCTAGTCCTTCGAGTGAAAAAAAGTTTAATGTATTTCAAATAAGGTTGAATGAAAATGTATAGCGAACTTACTTACTTAAAAAACGAAGAAAAATATCGAAATTTATTTGAAAGAGAATATTGTCAAAAAGAAATTATAACTTGTCATAATATTGTCGTTAAATTCTATGCTAGACATTTTGACCATGCTTTTTTAGTAGAAGTAATAGAAGAAGTAATAAGAAAGATGTATTTGACTCAAATAGAGCACAAAGAATATTATGGATAAAACAAGTTTTACAAGATAATAATATACCAATTTATCAGGGACATAATAGTAAAACCAAAAAAAGCGATAAGAGTAGAAGAGTTTCTTTATTAACACCAGATGGATATGTCGTGGTGATACGTATGACTGGTGAAGATAAGGCAGAATTTTTAACAGCATTTGTAATAAATGATTCTGCTGTAATAGGTAAAATAAGAAGTAATCCTTTGATATATGATCCAACCTAATAAATATTTTACTTGTCATTAGTTGTCTGTAATGATAATATATATTTGAAATACGTCCTTTACTTATGGTTTGGGATACACAAAGGCTTTGTGTAATGAGCCCGATAATCAGTGCACAAAAGGCCCTTTAAGGGTCTTTTTTATTTAGAAAGTATCTTAAATTCTATATAAAACTAAAATTTAAAAAATTAATTTATTTTTAATCTAGTATTTTTTATTATTTCCTTTGTTTTCAAACAATTTTTCTTAATGTATTATATGTTCTTAATTTCTGTTTATTTATTAAATTGTATTATTTTTCTCCATTACTCGATAATAAAGAAAATAGTTTATGATAAATATATTAATAACTTAATTACATTTTAGTAATTTATAGTTAGCATGCAAGCAAGTTAAATATCTCATTTCAAACGTCACTTTTAAAGTGGCGTTTTTTTGATAATTAGAAAGGTAAAAAATAATAAGGGTAGGCGGACTACCCCGAAATTCATTAAATGTTACTGTAAATTAAAATAGGTTTGAAATAATATATTGATTCATTCGGTAACAATTCATTTAATAATGGTCCTTGTAATGAAACGTCTAATTGTATAACTTCAAACACATTTTCATATTCAAATTTATTGAATTCGATTTTGCTAGCTTTTATTCCGACAACGTTTAATTTACTTTGAGCATAAAAGTATTTTAGCTCTTTAAATGGCACGTTTAAATTTTCTTTGTAAAGTGAACCGATTAAAGATTGTTTGTCGTGATCGAGTATTATTTTATAATCTCCAGGAACCAATTTATCTATAATCGCGCTCATTTTTTCTAAGGGTTTCAAATCTTTTTTCATACCTGTGAATTCTTCTCGGGTGTTTTTATCGATACCAATAAAACTTGATGTTTCAGATTTTATATAAATATCCATTAATTGTTCTAAAAACTTGAAATGATTGCCATCCAATTCAGCAATTGTTAATTTTTTGTCTGGATATAAAGAAATTTTATCACCTTTACCCATAGCGGTATTTTCAAATATTTCATAAAGATAATCGTGCAATTCAATTTTATACAATTCTGATTGAGCTTCACTTTTCGAATCAATAAAATTTAAAGTTTCTCTCAAAGAATTTTTATTGATTTTTAGTTTATAATTAGTACCATCTGAAAATGAGCCTTTTGCAATACCCGCACTTATTTCTAAACCAAACTCTCCTGTTGAATTTCCATCAATTTTATCTTTTGATTTTGTGTTAGCAGTGCTTTTACTTTCGCTCTCTGTACTTGTGTTTTTGTTCATTTGACTGTAAGATAGATTTAAACCTTTTCCGTGTTGACTTAAATAAGAATATATAAATTCTTTGTCGGTATATAGATAATGTTTCAATAAGATTCCTCCTTAGGTGGTGATTGTATGTTTAAAACTTTAAAAAAAATGAAAATTAAAGACGATATTGAATTCAAACAATTTTCAAATGAAGTCGATTATTGTTATCGTAAATTCAGTGAAGAAAATGATAAAAGAATGAAAGACCTCAACAACCAAAGAAAATTAGATAACAAGAATAAACAGCAATCATCTTTATGGGCAAATGCAATTAAAAATGGTAAATTTTAACGTCTACTTATGTAGGCGTTTTTTTATACCAAATCGTCCCAGATTGGAGGGAAAAATAGGGCAAGTGAATGCCCTCAATTATTCTGGTTTAACATCATAAATATAACGTTTGTTAGAAAATGACGTTAAAGGTTGGAACTCTAACTCGATTTTTTCTGGGTTGCCATTGATTGCAAAACCTTCAGAACCGCTAATTTCTCTATTAGGTGATAATGAATCCATCAATCCGTCAGTGATAGGGTAAGATTTAGCTTGTTTTCCATCTACATAAACTTTTACATCTCCGCCCACTGGAATTTCTTCTTTAGAGTTGTTTTTAATAGTCATGTCTACTTTTAAGACTTTATCAGCTTGAACTTCTGCAAATTCATTTCTTTCATCTGTATAAGAAGCACTGTCTAATGTGAATGACACTCCATCTATTTCAGTAGTTTCACCTACAGATTTAATTTTTGTATCCTTATCTTTGTCAAGCTTACCTTCTTCATTTATTTCTTTATCGACCTCATTCACGAAGGATCCAGTACACGCAGTTACGCCAATAATAATTAATATTAATAAAACTAAACAACCACCGCAGCCGAATAGCCAACTTTTTTTACGTTTTTTCTTTTTCTCTTCTTCTTGTTGTTTTTGGTATTCTTGAAATTGTCTAAATTGTCTTTCTTCTTGTTCGTTATTAAATTTTTCTTCCATGATTTTTCTCCTATATGTAGATTAAGTCTTTATATTCATTTGTATTCTAAGGTGCATTGTCCATTTGTTTATAGCACCACCGCCTTTAAATATGTAATATTCATATATCTTTATATTCAAACACTCGTAAAGACTCAAACGTAATAGCGTATTACCGTAATGAATAAGGGTAAACCTGCTACCCTGGAATATTAATCTTCGTCTTCATCTACTTTGCTCTCAATAATTTTAAGCACCTTTCTTACTTTATAAGATGTGATATCTTTAGGTAAAGAATAGGTGAAGCAATTATTTTTATTCGTTTTAACTTCGTAAACAATTTCATTTAATTTTATTTTGCAATTTAAAATTATCATCCATTGTCTCCTTAAAATAGATAAATTTAATACACCTTATATAACCTAAATACTCGCAATGAAATATTAATATCCGTTTTCTTCATACGCTTCATCAACAAGTGCGTTATATTCTTTAAGCAAAGTGTTATATTTAGACTGAGAAACACTATTTGATACTTTTGATTTACTTTCTGGTTTGTTTATCATAGTATTATAATCATCTACTAACGCGTTATATTGTTGAGCGGTATACGTACGGCTTTGTTTTTTACTAGATTGATTTTCTGATTTAGCATCTGAGTCCTTATTTCTCTTCGGAGCGTTTGACTTCTTATTATCATTTTTAATCGAGTTATCCCCGACTTGTCCACATGCGTCTAATATTAATAAACTTGAGAAAATTAAAAACAAAACCCTTTTCATTCTAAATTTCTCCCTTTATTTAATATTTTTATATTCAAACACTCGTAACGGTTCAAACTGAATAACATATTTACCATACCGAGTGGAATAATCATATTTTTGAGCTTCTTCTTTGGAACGTCATTTAAATCGTTATAGTTCAAACTTATATTACTAGTGTGTTGACTATGTTGATTAGAAGCATTTGTTGCTTCTGGTTCTGTTTCTACTTCTGAATTTTCATTTCTCTTTTATCCCACCATTGGTATAGTAAAATAATTAATTTGTGTAAATGTTATTTTAGCTCTTTTTCAATCTTTTCTCCCTTAACTCTACCTTTATCATCTACTTCAGTTTTAGGATCTTTCCTTTTCTTTGCGCTCTCTTCTACATCTTTAGTGCCACATGCTCCTAAAATTAATGTGCTTGCGAAAATTAATGCTAAGAATTTTTTCATAATATATATCCCCTTTGGTTTGTTTTTAATAATAAGATTTTATAAAAACATCAATTTCTTATTTGAAAACAATTTTATCTTCATCATAAGCATCAACTGAATAACCTACATATGCATGTGTTTTTAATATTAAATGTTTTGGTTCGCTTTTAAATTCATATTCATAAATATTAAATTTGAATTCTTCTGTTATTGTTTGGTGTTCTTTTAATTCAACATTTGTGTGTAATGTAAATGTTTGTAATTCATTTTCTAAAACAGGAAATTGACTATTTTTATCAGGATTTTCATATCTTTCTACTAAAGTTAATGAAATTTTGTTAATAGTTTGAGCAGAACTACCACCCTCTATTCTTACAATTCCTTCCAAAGTATCATTACTATGAATACTTTTGTTTTTTACTAAAGTTTCAACCTTCACAGAGTTTATTCCAATAGAAGCAAGAATGTTTTCAAACATAGAATCAAATCCTTTCTGATTAAATATTTTAATTAAACAATTACCATAACACTAATCCACTCTATGCAATTTAAAAACTCTCAATGGCTCAAACTGAATAACGTATTTGCCATATCGAATATATAAATAATTCTATCATTTTACTAATTTAAAATGTATAACGTATATAAAATATTAAGTTATTAATTATTTTAAGACGCTGATAGAAGCTCTGTGTTGCATTGAGAAATGCAAAGACGGATAACTTAATCACAAAAGGTTTAGTATAGTGAATGCATATAACTAAATTATTCAAATATAGATAAATATTTACAATTTAAAGAATGATGAAAACTTTTAACTAACATCAGATATAAGTCAGTTAGTCCAAGACAAAATATACATAACAATCTTTCATTGATCGGTACACCTTAAAAAGGATATATTGATACTAAAGAAGTTAAATATGCATATCCACATTCTGAAAGAGTAACAAATGTTAAAGTAGATAACATACATATGATTTAATAGTTTCTGACGGTGCAAATTATGTATTTGTTGGTAAAACAACTGTGGTAGTTAAGGGCAGCGACATCTTTTACTTAGAGTTTATGTCATGACATAATTATGACATAACGGATTGGAAAAACTAAAAAATATGGTATAATAAAATTACGGAAACGGCTTTAAATAGGGATTGTTAAGAGTTATTTTATAGTATTTTTAGGTGTACTTAATGCCAGGCATGATGTAAGTCATACAAACTTAACTAAATTAATTAATTTAGACGCTTTTCGAAAAATAATCACATTCGAAAAGCGTCTTTTTTAATGGGAAATCTTAATATAAATGTTTATTTAAACTGAGTAAATGTGCATTACAATATATAATAAATATATAAATGCTAGGCGGTGATAACATGCAGACTTATTCAAATAAAGATGATTTAATATTTGAAATTAGTAAGAGGGCTGAACTTTTTATTAATGAATTTAGTGATGTATCAGAATCAGATAAGGATGTATATAAAATTGGTGTCAATAGAACACCTGCACAGATGATCGCATACCAGCTTGGATGGTTAAATTTAATTCAATCGTGGGAGAATGATAATAAAAATAATATACCAGTTGTAACTCCCAGTACTGACTATAAGTGGAATAATTTAGGAGGATTATATCAAGAATTTTATAAAACTTACTCAAACTACACATTAGAACAACTTATTAATCAGTTCAATAAGGAAGTAGATAGCATTATTGAGTTAATTAAAAGTTTAGATAATGAAACATTATTTGAGAGTGGAAAAAGGCAATGGGCTTCATCAACGCCTTCCAAATGGCCAGTTTGGAAATGGATTCACATTAACACCGTAGCACCATTTAAGTCATTTAGAACTAAAATTAGAAAATGGAAGAAAACAGAAATATAAAGATAACTTAACTTTCGAAAGATTATAACAATATGAAAAACCATATTATCTAAAAATAAAAACGAGTCTAGGAATTATATCCAAGACTCGTCTTTTAATTAAGAACTATAATCCGAAAATTTATAATAAATCTAATAACCATGCTCCAAATAAGATAAATAGAATGAGTAATCCTATGAACAAATATAAATTTTTGGATACATGTCCTTTCGAAGTAAAAGCGTAAAGATACAAATAATACGAAGTGGAGATTAATGTAATAATAAGCAATATTGAAAAAATAATTACCATTTAGATCACAGCTTTCGAGTTATTTTTAATTTCGATAGAATGAATAAATCGAATATAAATACTTCTTCAATGTCATCCTAATTACTCTTTTTATTTATATCAATCGCTTACTTTAAATCATCGATTGCTTTTGCGATTGATTCAAAAACATGTGGAATGTCATCTTTTTCAATGCAACTAAAAGCAATACGGATATCTGAGTCATTTAACGCTATAATACCGATTGAATATTCGTTAATTAAATGGGTACGTAGTTCTTCAGGATTTACGCCATTGACTTTGACTGCCATGAAATAACCAGAATTAAAATCATAGGCTTGCCAATGATTTTTATATTTATCGTCATAAACAACAGATTTTGTAACTTCATATCTTTCTTGTAATGTATCTATATTTTGTTGAATTTCTTTATCAAATTCATCATGATTTACTAAAACGTATTTAATAGCACTTTGAGAAGGCATTGGTCCACTTGAAATATTACTTCTTATTAAACCTTTAACTTTCGCTTCTAACACTTCTTTAGCAACATTATTATTTAATCCAAATGTAAGAAAACCAACACGTAGCCCCCACGCAAAGAATTCTTTAGTAGCACCATCTAAACGAATTGGTAAAATATTGCTTGATTCAATTTGATTTAGTGCAGTAAAAATAGACTGACGATAAACATCTTCATAGAATAAACCATAATATGCATCGTCTACTACAGCTATAACTTTTGTTCCTTTTTCAGCTAGTGAACGAACCGCTGAAACTATAGTTGTAACTTCATCGTTGTTCGGTGTATAGCCGGTAGGATTGTTTGGATAATTTAAAATTAAAATGACTTTGTCTTGATTGAAATTTTCTAAAGTAGTAACTAAATCATTTGTTGTGTAATGTCCTTCTTGGTTAAAGATTGAATATGTCTCAATATTTGCAGAATGACGTGTTTCATAAATTAGTTTGTAGTTACCCCAATTATGTGTTGGTACTAAAACAGTATCTCCACTCTCTACAAATAAATCAGCTATTAAAGATAACCCGTGAGTTAACGCATTAGTGACAATAGGTCTAGTAATTGTCTCTTTCGATAAATCAGGGTTTTCTTTTAGCATTTTGTCTTGCCATAAATCCCTTAAAGCTTCTAATCCTTGAGGTGGGGCGTATGGAAAGACTTCATCTGGAGATAAATGATTATAGACATCAAATAAAGTATCAGCATACATTTTCCCGTTTTTATTAGTAGCCATTCCAATTGTAGCGTTATATTTAGTTTTTTTAGCATCAGCAGATTGAGATAAAATGCCTTTTGGATAATACATTGATTGACCTAGATTTGATAACATACTTAATATTTCTGGACAATGATCAACAAGTTGATTATTTAAATTTTGTGCTAATGGGTTCATTTATTTAACCTCACTTTATTTTAGTGTTTAATAATATATTATCTTTAAATGCCTTAAAGATAAAGTGTTCCTATAATGATTACAAAGAATTGCTAATTAGGTTTATAAAAAGCGAACATTTGTTCGTTTTTTTATGTTAGAATAATGTCAGGTCATCATAAGATATGACACTTTTCATTTGGAGGTGTAGTGTAATGTCGTGGCTATTAGATGGTATGGTGACATTAATTTCGGGTGGTATACTCGTTATATTTCGTGTTTGGTTAGAATCTAAGTGGAAAGATAAATAGATGACCATACACAAAAACCCCTAACTTGCCGTCACAAGTTAGGGGTTGTGTAATGTAATTCGTGGATACAATTAAATTGTAACACATGGATTAATATTTTCAATTTTAAATGTATTTAGTAAGCAAATTTATAATTTTAATTTGTTATAATACATGTATTGAGGTGTTGATTATGATGAAACATTTAACTAAGATTTTCGTTAGTTTGGCAATTATCTTATTTGTTATTGGATATTATTTACAGGCTACAGGACACGAGAATCAAGGTGTTAAATTATTATTAGCAGCAATTATGTTTATCATATGTGCTTTTATTAATCGTAATAATGATAGAAAGAAAAACAGAAAATAACATTTTAGACTCTATATTAGCGTTTGACGTTAGATATAGAGTTTTATTTTTTAAATAGAATTGTATCTATAATGTATATACAGTTTGTAGCTTTAATACCATCAAATACAAGTATTTGCAAAATTACCTTTACAAAAGTATATATAGTGTGTATACTATTTATATACAGTTATTAAAGGGGGACATCAATGAAAATTATATTGAAGAACACCAGTGAACAACCCATTTATGAACAAATCAAACAACAAATAAAAGAGAATATTTTAAAGGGGTATGTTGAAGCTGGTAGCCACTTACCTTCGATGCGTGAGCTTGCAAAAGATTTACAGGTGAGTTTAATTACAACTAAAAGAGCTTATGAAGATCTTGAGAAAGAGGGATTCGTAACAACTGTCCGAGGAAAAGGTACATTTGTTAAAGAACAAGATAGTTCCATATTAAAAGAAAAGCAATTCTTTGTAATTGAAAATCTTGCTCGATTAATGATTAAAGAAGCTAAAACAATAGATATGCCTCTCAAGGAATTAAAAGAAATACTAGCTTTAATTTATGAGGAGGAAGAAGAATGAATGTCATTGAAGTAAAAGATATGTCGTTTCAAAGTAGTGCATTTTCAATAAACAATCTTTCATTCAGTATTCCTCAAGGATTTGTAACTGGATTCATTGGGGCTAATGGGGCAGGGAAAACAACGATAATTCGTATGATAATGGATATTATAGAACCTAATCATGGTCATATATCAATATTTGGTGAACCAATAGCAAACAAACCGAAATGGATAAAAAATAAAATAGGTTTTGTTTATTCAGAAGTTTATTTTAACCAACAATGGACTGCAAAAAAACTTGAAAAAATGGTTTCACCATTTTATACCGATTGGGACTCACAAGCATTTAAAAATTATTTAGAAAAATTCAATTTACCTTTCGATGAAAAAATAAAAAATTTTTCTACTGGTATGAAAATGAAATTGTCTTTAGCACTAGCTTTGAGTCACCATGCTGAATTGTTTATATTAGACGAACCGACTGCGGGGTTAGACCCTATTGTACGTAATGAAGTGTTAGAAATCTTACAAAGTGAATTACTCGACGAACATAAGACTTTATTTATTTCAACCCATATTATTTCGGATTTAGAGAAAATTGCTGACTATCTTGTACATATAAAAGATGGAGAAGTTATTATGCAAGGTTTTCGTCATCAACTTCAAGAACAATACTCAATTGTACAAGGTGATAATCAAGATTTAGACGAGGAATTAAATCGCTTGTTCCTTTATAAAGAAGTGAAGTCGACAGGTTTTGTTGGTTTTACTAAACAGGCCCAAGTGTTTAAAGAATTGTTCGGAAAAAAAGTTAATATTAAACAACCTACGATTGAAGAACTTATGATCTACATCGAAAAGTCTAAAAGTAATGACAATCAAATAGATTTTCAGCAAAGTAGGTTGATAAAATGAAGCAATTACTAATTAGAAATTTTAAATGTAGGAGTATAACGATTGCCATTTATATCTTATTACTTCTATTAAATCCGTTATATGCTTTCGTATTTTCTAAAACAGAACTTTATTTTTTATTCTATGCACCGATTGCAATCACATTAATGGCGGTTAGCATATTAGACTCTGGACACTTGTTTAGACTACATAGAAGATTAGGAGGTAAAAGTTCATATTTGTTTTACGAAAGTTTACCTGTCTCTAAAAAAGACATGCTTAATGCGAATTACATTACCTGCATCGTATTAACACTTTTTGGTGGTTTTATTATCGCTTTGTACAATTTTCAATCTTCTAATATTGATTTTGGGGATTTAAGATACTCAACTGCGATTGCTTTTATATTTGTAAATTTTTTAAGTATTCCAATTGCATTTAGTAGGAATACTGAAAAGAAACGCGAAGGGATATCATATGCACCTTATATCTTGATAATGATGTTAGTTATTCCATTTGCTATTACAATAGTTTTTACACTAATTAATGCATTCGTTTTTCATCATCATATTTCTTATAATATCTTTGGCATATATTACAATTATGGTTTATTAAGCTTAAGTATTGTTTGGATGATTTTAAATTATTTGATTCAATTAAAACGTATAATTCAGCGTGAAAATAAAGGAGGGCCTATATGAAATTAGAAAATATTACAAAAACATATGGAGATAACAATGTTTTAGATAATATCAATTTTGATTTTGGAAATAGCAAAATTGTAGGTTTAATTGGTAAAAATGGTGTTGGTAAAACAACATTAATGAAAGTCATGAATGGCAATATTATTAATTTTAAAGGAAAAGTTCAATTAAATGATAACGAGAACGTTGGCTATCTTATTGAACATCCGAAATTATATGATAATAAAACAGGATTAAATAACTTGAAATTATTTGCTCAAGTTCTAGGCAAAGGTTTCGACAAGGAATATACAGATAAAATCATAGACGCATTTGGCATGAGACCTTACATTAAGAAAAAAGTGAAAAAGTATTCAATGGGTATGAAACAAAAACTTGCGATTGCAGTTTCATTAATGAACAAACCCAAATATCTAATTCTTGATGAACCGACAAACGGTATGGATCCAGATGGCTCAATTGATGTATTAGAGACAATTCAATCATTAGTGAATGATTTAGAAATGAAAATTCTAATTTCAAGTCATAAATTGGAAGATATTGAATTGATTTGTGATAGAGCTGTCTTTCTACGTGATGGAAACTTTGTACAAGATGTCAATATGAAAGATGGTAGTGCGCAAGATCATACATCGATTAAATTTGAAGTTAGTGAATTTAATACAGCACTAGATTATTTAACAGAACATTTTAACGTGCTTCAATCACACAAAGATAGTGGAGAAATAATGATTAAAGCACAAAAAGATTATAAACAATTACTCAAATCTTTAGCACAAAAAGATTTATATCCTAAGTATATTGAAACAAGAAAAAGTTCGCTTCGTGATACGTACTTTAATATTAATCAAAGAGGTGACAAATAAATGAGAAGTTTACAATTAGTTAAATATGATATATTGAGTTTTTGTAAAAGCTATTTAACATATATAGCACTAATTTTAATCTGGTTAGTATTAGGATTAATAACGTTCTTAATGGCACGAAATAATGATCAAGTAAATTATTCATCTATTTTATCTATGGCAAATTGGATGTTCTTATTCTTTGGCTTGTTAGTAGTGATTAAGACAATTACACGCGATTATTCACAAGGTACGATTCAACTTTATATGAATAAAGTGAAAAATAGAATTGGGTATATTATTGCTAAAACAATTTCAATTATTTTATTTTCATTCATTTTTGCATTCATCACATATATCACATTAATGTTAGTACAAGCATTTACAGAAGGAAAAAATTTAGACGGAGATAAGTTCTTAACGAACATTTGGTTCTATCTTATCTTCTTACTGTTCTTTGGTTTACTCTTATTCTTAGTTACATTAATTGTTCAAAAACCGGCAGTAATCTTTACACTAGGTATATTCTTAGTATTTATAGTTCCATTTATTCAACCTTTTATTGGTTTGATTCCTGACTGGGGAGAAAAAATTCAAAAATCATTAAAGTATATTCCGTTTAGTTATTTAACTGAGAAATCTCAAACGGATAGTATTAAATTTTCAAATTGGCAATGGTTTATTTCTTTAGCATCAATTGTTATTTTATTCATTGCGAATATTGCTTATGCAGCTAAAAGGGATATATAATATATGCCAAGAAATTGATATCCAAAAAAGAGGGTAGTAAAACAAATTTTGTTTTATTACCCTCTTACTATATATACTTTTATAGCATTAACTTACTGATTATAGAGTCATAAACTTGATTCCATAAGTCAGTATCTGATTTATATTTAGAAGTGATTTCATGATGTACTTCTTTTTCTTTATCCTCATAATTGTGTGCATCTTTAGGTGGTAGTTTTTCAGCTCTAAGTTGAGTAACAAATTCTTGGGCTTCACGAGCTCTAGGGCCCCAAACACTCACCTGTTCAAATTGATCATTCATAAAGATAAAGATTGGAATCGAGCGTGCTGTACCATTTGTTAAATATTGATCAATGAGATTTGTGTCTTCATCTCTATGGAATACGCGTACTTCTAGCTGTAGTGATTCACTTATACGCTTTAATATAGGTAAGTTCATCATAGCGTCGCCGCACCAATCTTCACTTATAACCAAGACTTTAGAATAAGAACTATCTTTAAGTTGATTGATTCTATCGTCAGACGAAGGTAGTGTGAATGCATTGTAAATTGTTAGTACATTATCTTTATTCACAGTCATGCTATCGATATATTCATCAAGTGGCTGACTATTATTAAAATATGTTTCTAAATTAGCCATAAATAAAACCTCCCCGTTAAATTTATATCATTATAACAATTTTTACTAAGAATGAATAATTATAAAACTTAAAATATATTAGTTTTATCACAATTAATAAGAACGTTAAAACAACGTTACAATTCTGTAAGAAATGATTGTAGTGGTTTAGATGTTTCTCAGTAAGTGGTTATGATATATTTAAGTTAATAAGAATAGAAGTGGTGGTACGGTTGCGCATTCAAAATCGATGGATAATCTTTAGTATTTTTACAATAATAGCTTTTATAGTGGTTACGTGTCTTACAATCTATAAAAATGAAAAAACAATTAATCTTACTGAAGTGAAGATAAATGATATTCAATTAAATGAACCATTTAATGAAAATGATTATGAGATAAATCATCACATAAAGTTGGATAGATACAAATTCTATAATGATAAAAAACATAAAGATTTAACTGTAAAAGTAAAAAATAAACACCAAACAGTAAAAGGGATCGTATTGATTAATGATCATGATGTAACAACAAACTTTGGTGTTAAAATTGGAGATAGAGTGGATCATGCAATCAATTATTTAGGTGATAATTATCGTAAAGATAAAGTAGGTAAGGGATATGATGCGTTAATTTATGTTGATAAAGAGCACCATATGAAGCTATCCATTTTATATAAGGATAATGTGGTTAAACGAATAGAATTTTTTAGTCGTTAAAAAGTGATACTTTTACAATGCACTTCAAAATAAGCTACTTTTCGATAAGATAGAGATAATTCAATTAAGAAAGTAAGTGAAATAATGGATAAGATTACCTTTTTAAATGAACTTGAATTAGAACTTGATGAATTACCAAGAAAAGAAAAAGATAAACTCATGGATGATTATGAAAATCATTTCTATGAACAAGAATCGAAAGGGAAATCAGAAAAAGATATTATATCGGATTTAAGAGAACCACATGATATAGGTAAAGAAGTTAAAGCCAAAGAAGCAATATCCTATGCTAAAGTAACACCTAACCTACGTAATATTATTAGGGCTATAATGGCTTCATTAAGTCTTGGCGTGCTTTCTTTTTTCTTCATCATCATCCCTATTGTAATATTTATAGCATTATTGATTGTAGTGTTTATATTCTCTGTTTTTTTAATTTCTCTTCCATTAATAATAATATCAATGAGTATCATTAAAGGGATTGTTGATTCGTTTAGCAATTTCTTATTTAGCATTTCATATGCCGGATTAGGTATCGTCTTATTTGTAGTTACCATGAAAATTACACAAAATTTATATCGACTTGTATTAAAATATTTAACTTGGTATATCCAAACGGTTAAAGGAAGAATTAAACAATGAAGAAGGCAATGATAACAGGCATAGTAATATTTGTAGGATTTTTCTTAGCAGCAACTTTAGTCTGGTTTGTGCATGATAAAGATGAATATAAAAAGCTAAAATATGATAGAGCATACAGTAATGTGAAAATGAATAATTTAAATATTGACAGCTATAATTCAGAACTCACAATTAAGCAAGGAGAACATTGTGGTGTTAAATATTATGGTGATAATGATGTTAAGGTATATCGCACAAAAGATACATTATATATAAAAGAGCATAAATCTGATAAGAGGGGTTATAGCGTTAATATTAATCCTTTTAATCAAAGTAAATCAAAAATTGAAGTTACACTTCCAAATAAAAACATTAATAATTTAGATGTATATTCAGGATTTGGAAATGTGAATCTTGATGGCATTAACGCGAAGAAAGGTTCGATTTATCAAGACAATAAATATTTAAAAATTCAAAATTCAAAATTTGATAATCTTTCCTTCAAGAGCGATGCTGGTGGAGTAAAAATTAAAAACAGTGATATCTTTAATAGTGAATTTAAGACAGGGGTAGGTAACGTCGAAGTAAATAATTCAAAGTTAAAAAAATCGTTATTTGTAAGTGAACTTGGTTATCTTAATTTCACAAACATGAATAGTGAAACAGATGTAAAAGGCTCAAGTAAGCTTGATTATATTCATTTGGACTATAAAGATGAACCTAAAAATACTTTATTAAAATTACACCCAGGTACAGGAGAGGCAAAAGTTGAAAATAAAGCTTTTAATAAAGGTAAGGTAGGAAATAGTAATAATGTAATTGAATTTTACACGGTAAAAGAAGATATCACAATAAAGTAAAATGATTGCCTACACAATAAGAGGCAATCACTTATATAAGTCGACGAACGATTTTAAAGTTCGTCTATTTTTTAATAATTTGCGAATGTTAAATCGGTATCAATTAGACCATTAAATTGTTGGATAGTTAACTCATTTCCATCTAACCAAGATTGAAAATTTATTGATGTGGGTGATTGATTTTCACCTAGTGTCATCCAAGCGGTTAAGTTTTGCGGTTCATACATTGAAGTGTGTATCGTACCTGACCAACTTTTAAATAATTTGCTATATATTTCGAATTTTGGATCATTAAATAATTTAAAAGCTGTATGTTTATCTAGGCTTTGTGAAGTTTGTGAGACAGTACGTTCTAGACGTTCACGTGATTCTTTTGTGTAATTTCGGTTTTCATGCGTTAAGATTTCGAAATGATTTGTACATACTTTATCATATCTGACATCAAAAGAACGTGGTGTAACCTCAACGATTGCGTGATTAAGCTTTCTATCCATTAAAATATAACTGAAAGAGCTTCTATGAGGGAGTTCTTTCAAGAATCTAACGGCTTCATCAACGTCTTTACAATATTCTAAAACAAGACGACCAATCATATAACATACAAAGCCATTAGCAGGGTGTTTACGATGCATAAAGTTATAGCCCATCGTCAAACCAGCTTCATTCATACCATCCATACGACCTGTTACTCTAGACGTAGGCCCAATTTGCGCTAGCCCTCCGTCATTAGGTTGGAATAATAAATATCTCCCATCGTATGTGGCAGGATGATAATCATAATTGCGCACCATAAAATCCTTACCTTGAAATACAGTACATCCACTTTCTTTTAAATCTGTGAAACGATAATGTGCAAAATTTAATATCATTTGTTTTGTAGGTAAGTTCAGTACTTCTTGCATACCCATTAACTCTTCCCATATTTCTGGCGCGTATGTTTGAAATACTTGATACGTTTCGTTAACATCTATATCAAATCGGGGCATACGTTTTTTCCATTCACGTTCACGATTTTGCAATAAGGGTGTTTGTTTTAGCCATAGCGCTGTTATGACCCCTAAATCATAATGCGATCCTCTAAACGTCATTATATCTGATTTCACTTGTTGCATGAGAAGGCCTCCTGAAAATTCTAAATATTGTAAAATAGCATTAATTGAAAACTAATATAATTATTATTATACTGAACATGATAGCAAGAAAAATTTAAAAAACAAGGAGGGGTACTATGTTTCAAGACGCTTATTTAAAAGTATATAACAAAGTAAAAGCTTGGTGGTTGTATTAAACTAATTTACAATTGAAAATTTATGAAGTTTTTGAATTTTGAAATTTATTTTATAGTTATTATTATAAGACGAAAAAAGGTATCTATTTAACCATAACAGTAAGTATGATAATATATAATATTGTAAACATACTTATATCTATTTAGAGGTGAAACATACATGTGGGATTTAATTAAAGGTTTATTCAAATTCTTATTAAGCTTAGTAGTTATTACATCAGTAGTAGTTGGTGTAGGTGTTGTAGCATTTGCTTACATCTTCAAGAAAGACTTTGAAGATATCGAAAGAAAAACTAAAGAAATCGTTTCAGATATCGAAAGTAATAACGCGTAATAATAGTAATTTAACCAGTGACTTCAGTTTTGAAGTTACTGGTTTTTTATTTCAATAAATTCAAACAATGATTAATAATAATTGTCATAGACACCAATCTTTTAATAAAATAAAGGTAATTAGACAATAGGAGGTATTCTGATGACGACGAAGGGTTATATTGGTTCATACACAAAAAAAGAAGGTAAAGGTATTTACTTATTCGAATTAAATGAAGATAGTGGACAAATTAGTTCTGTTAATACTGGTTATGAGATTGAAGCATCTACTTATCTTGCTCAAACAGATGATTATTTATACGCAATCACTAAAGAAGGTGAACACTGCGGGGTAGCTGCTTTTAAAAAAGAAGCTTCTGGTTCGTTAACATTAATTAATAAATGCTTAGAATCTGTAGAGGGTACAGGTTGCTATATATCGGTATCATCTGACCACAATTTTTTATTTGAAGCAGTGTACGGCGCTGGTATCGCTAGAATATATCAATTGAATAAAGATACAGGTGAGATCATTAAGTTAATTCAAGAATTAAATCACGACTATCCACTTGGAAGTCATGAACGTCAAGAGCATTCACATGTCCACTATATAAATGAAACACCCGATTGCAAATATGTTGTAGCTACTGATTTAGGTACAGACAGAGTTGTAACTTATGAATTCAGTAATGAAGGTCTTAAAGAATACAAAGTTTCTAAATTTAAAGATCAAGATGGTCCAAGACATATTGCATTTCACAATAATGGTGAATATGCCTACATTGTTCATGAATTATCTAATTATGTTAGCGTAGCTAAATATAAAGATGGTCAATTTGAAGAACTAGAACGTCATTTAACTGTTCCTGAAGATTTTAATGATGACACTAAATTAGCGGCTGTTCGCTTATCGCATGATCAACAAACTTTATATATTAGTAACCGTGGTCATGATAGTATTGCGGTATTCACGATTACAGAGAATGGCGCGGGACTAAACCCTGTAGAAATCGTTAAAAGTGGGGACCAATTCCCAAGAGATTTTAATATTACTGAATCAGATGACTATCTAGTTTGTGCCCATCAAGAGGGTAATTATGAAATTACAGTTTTTAAAAGAGACACAAATACTGGTAAATTAACGCCAACAGATAATCAACAAATTGCACCTGAAGGTGTACATGTTAGTTTTATTTAAGTAAAATACTAAGCCACGGCAGTGTAAAATGTCGTGGCTTTTTGCAAATTTTTATAAGTTTTTAAAAAATGTTCTAATATATTTAAATTTACCTTTATAAGGCGGATACATAACACTTGAATCTAATCGCGTAGACCTAAAGATGTATGACTTGCTATGGCTAAAGGTTTGGAAAGTATATTTACCATGATATTGTCCAATGCCAGACATTCCGACACCACCAAATGGTAAATTAGGATTAGCAAGATGCATTAAAGTATCATTAATTGCACCGCCACCGAAAGATAATTCGTTTAATACACGGTGTGTAGTATTCTCATCTTCACTAAATAAATATAAACTTAACGGTTTAGCTTTACTCTGAATAATATCTACTGCCTCATTAAAATCATCATAAGTAATAATAGGTAATATAGGTCCAAAGATTTCATCTTGCATGATTTTAGAACTTGACGTAATACTATCTAAAATAGTTGGTTCTATATAGCGTGTTGTAGCATTTGCATTACCACCGAAAATAACATGGTTTTGGTGCACGTTAAGTAATTCATTTAAGCGATTAAAGTGTTTATCATTAACTATGCGACCAAAATCTGGACTTTCCTCTATGTTAGTACCATAAAATTCTTGAATACTTTGTTTAAGTGCTTCAATCAATTCGTTTTTGACCTTCTTATTAACTAATATATAATCCGGAGCCACACATGTTTGTCCTGCATTAGTAAATTTACCGAAACTAATACGATCACTAGCAACTTTAATATTAGCAGTATCATCTACAATAACTGGAGATTTACCGCCTAATTCAAGGGTAACAGGAACTAAATTTTTGCTTGCTGCTTCATACACGATTTGACCAACCTTGTCACTACCTGTAAAGAATATGTAGTCAAATGGCAGATTAATTAATGTTTGTGTTTCTTCTATACCACCCTCGATAACACCTATATAATCAGTAGTAAATACGTCTTCAATAATTTGACGAATGACCGTGGCAACGTGAGGTGTTAATTCAGATGGTTTTATAATAGCAGTATTTCCAGCTGCAATAGCCCCAATTAAAGGTTCAAATAGTAACTGTACAGGATAATTAAATGGACCAATGATTAATACTGTGCCATATGGTTCTTGTTTGATATAACTTTTTGCCGGAAACATAAATAGAGGTGTATCAACTTGTTTTGTTTTAGACCAATTTTTAAGTTCTTTTCTCGCAGTTTTAATACTTTTTAGTGTGATACCAATTTCTGTGGCATATGCTTCAACAGGACTTTTTCCCAAATCAGTCTTTAGAGCATCTAGTAAATCATTTTCATGATTTTTAATACTTTTACTTAGAAGTTTTAATTGATGTTTTCGAAATTTTAAATCTTTCGTTTTATGTGTTTTGAAAAAAGCTTTACTTTCTTCAAATTGTTGCTCAATGCTTGGCAATGTGTGATACCTCCTAAATAGTAAAATCTATATTAAAGAATTAAATTAAAATAAATGATGTAATTCATCATATCTATACCCTAAATATTTTTCAATAAAAAACAGTTGAATGAAAAGATTCATTCAACTGCGTATATAAAGGCGATAACTAAATTGCCAATATGTTTTATTTAATTAGAGCATCTGTGATTTGAGGTACCACTTGTTTTTTACGTGATACAACGCCTGATAAGAATGCCATGCCATCATCTAATTGAACTTTAAATGCCTCGCCGACTTTATCTTTTTCAGCACCTACTACTAAGATTTTAGAATCACTATTAATAATGTCAGTAACTACTAATACAAATAAATCATACTTTTCATTAGCACTTGTTTCTAACATTGCTTTTTCAAGATCTTCTTTACGATTTAATACTTCATCAATGTCGACAGTATTTACTTGGGCAATGCGTGTAACATAGTCGCCCATATTAAATGATTTAGCATCCATGTCTAATAATTCCTCTGCAGATTTATCAGTAGTTGATGCACCAGCTTTTAACATTTCTAAGCCATATTCATCTAAATCAACATTTGCTAAATCTTTTAAATCTTTAGCAGCATTTATATCCTCATCAGTACAAGTAGGAGATTTGAATAATAAGCTATCAGAAATAATTGCTGAAATCATCAAACCTGCGATATGCGGTTTAATTTCAAAGCCACGTTCTTTGTACATTTTGTAAAGAATAGTAGCAGTACAACCAACTGGTTCTGCGCGGTACCAAAGCGGTGAAGCAGTTTCGAAATTAGCGATTCTATGATGATCCACAACGTGTTTAATCTCTGCGTCAGAAATTGTTTCAGCACTTTGTTGGAACTCATTGTGATCGACTAAGATTACTTCTTGACCATCTAAATTATCACTTAATAATTCTGGTGCTTTAACTTCAAAATGATCTAAAGCAAATTTAGTTTCAGGATTAATATCTCCTAAACGATATGGCGTCGCTTCAGAGTTACCAGTTAATTGTTCAAAATCAGCCATGATGATAGCTGATGCTATTGCATCTGTGTCTGGATTTTGATGTCCAAAAATATAAGTTTTTGCCATTGTTATTATCCACCCTTATCATTTAATTTTTCATCTTATTTTATCATGTTTCATTTAGCTACATCTACCTCTGCGCCTAATGAGTTTACAAAATGTCCTAAAGCCCATTTATGACCACTCTCATTGAATGAAGCAACACCATCTTTCGGAATAGTAATGTTATACCCCAAATTATAGGCTGAAACAGCAGTGTGTAAAATACAAATATCTGTACAAACACCCACAATTTCAATATCTTTTATATTTCTCTCTCTCAATAGACTATCTAGAGGTGTACCATAGAATGAATCATAACGACGCTTATTTAAATAATGAATATTACTGTTTCCACTAATGTTATTATAAAAGGCTTTAATCTTACCATATAATTCACGTCCTGCTGTGCCCTCAATATTGTGAGGAGGGAATAACTTTGTCTCAGGATGGAACATATCGTTCTCATAATGTAAATCCATCATAAAGAAAATATCTTGGCCTTCAGACTGATATGTCTCTAAACGTTTCAGTATAAAAGATTCAATATCTTGCCCAGGTTTACCACATGTTAATCGACCATCATCTGCAATGAAGTCATAAGAATAATCTACTACTATTAGTGCTTTTCTAGTCATAATCAATCTTCCTCTCTATTAAATGTTTGAGCTATTTAAAAATTGTATAATTATATAGAAACGATTAAATTATTACCTCATTAATCATTATATATATTATAGCTAATCCCATTCTAAAATGGTATATAGCAATAAAATAGGTTTGAAAGTTTAGATAGGGGATACGTTATGTTAATAAATGCTCAAGATTATGGATTAAAAGGATGTAATAAACGCAAAGACACTAAAGCAATACAACGAGCACTGAATAAAGCAAGATATGGTGAACACACTGTACTTATACCTAGCGGTACATATTATATTTCGAAAGCACTCATTATTTATGACTCAACAACTTTATTACTAGAAGATGATACGACATTACTAAGATGTGGTAAGGATGCACTTTTAAAAAATGGCCATCGTTTTGGTTTTTATAAAGGATATCAAGGTAATAGTCATATTTATATTAAAGGTGGAACGTTTGATATGAATGGCTCTAAATATCCATACAATAATACTGCGATGTCAATTGGACATGCAGAAGATATTCAATTAATAGGTGTAACAGTATTAAACGTAGTTGGCGGACACGCTCTAGACGCTTGTGGTATCAATGGTTTGTATATCAAAAATTGCAATTTTAAAGGTTTTAATGATTTTGATGGGGATCGTTCATTTTCTGAAGCAATTCAATTAGATATTCAAGTACCTGGTGCGTTTCCTAAATTTGGGACGACAGACGGAACCATCACTAAAAATGTAGTCATTGAGAATTGTTATTTTGGGAATTCAGATGACCATCAAATGCGTCCATGGAATAGAGCAATTGGCTCACATGCAAGCAGGTATAATAAGTTCTACGAAAATGTGCATATAAAAGATAATTGTTTTGAGGGGACTGAAGACTATGCACTAACACCCCTAAAAGCTAAAAATATGATTATTTCACGCAATAAATTCAAAAATTGTAAAGGTGGTATTCGATTTTTAGGGGTAAAAGATGGAAAAAATGCTGCTGATCCTGTTACTGGCAAAGTCATGGAATCTCAAGCTGGTGAGAATTTCAGTGTGATTGGTAATCACTTTATTGGAGAAATGAAAAAAGATGCCATTCACATTAGAAGCTATAATAATGTAAAACATCAGCAAGTGTTTATCGCCGGTAATACTTTTGATAAAGCATCACAAACTATACATTTAGAAGATATAGAAGATTTAACCCTAAACCAGGGTGAAGATGTTACCATTAAAAAAATTAATGTAGACTGAGTAGAGATAATGTTTTCGAACACAACCCAACAATAAATAGCCAGTAAATACGTTTTGAAGACGCATTTACTGGCTATTTAATTTCGATACATCAGTGTTAAATAAGGACAAGACAGCAAATTTTTTATAATTTCGTCATAATGCCTTTCGATATTTATCTAATGGTGATTAAATGCACCTATAATTTTAACTTCAAAATCTAAAGTCTGTAATATTGTGATAACCTTATTGAGTTTTTCATTTTTCCCAATATCGGTTTGAACAAAAAATCTGTACATACCTAACTGCGTCTTAAGAGGTCTAGACTCAATCCATGACAAGTTAATATCAAATAAAGCAAATGTGTTAAGTATACTAGCTAATAATCCAGCTTTATCATGTTTAGGTGTTATCAGTAATAGCGTACTAGAAGCAGATTCATTGTAGTGCTCGTTACTTTTTACTACTAAAAAACGAGTGACGTTATGTGGATAGTCTTGTATATGTGTATCTATCGGTTCGAAACCATATGACTCTCCGCTTCCTAATGGTGCAATAGCAGCGACATGTGTGTCAATTTTTTCTAAACTTTGAATCGTACTATCAACATAATCATATAAGAAATGATGTCGATGGATATATTGACTCGTTTGACTTATTGCAGGTGCAATGGAATAAACCTTTTTAATATCATCCAGTGAAGTACCTTTATTAGCGTATAAACCAAAATTAATATCTAAATGGATTTCGCCATGAGCGTATATATCTTCTTGTGCAAGTGCATCCGCAACAATATTAATAGTACCTTCAATTGAGTTCTCAATAGGTACGATACCTACAGCATCACTATGACTATTAACGGCTTTAATTACTTCATAAAGATTTGATTTAGGTGAATATGTAACTTCTTCCTCAGATAAATAAGTTTTTGCAGCTAAATAAGAAAATGTTCCCTTAGGGCCTAAATAATATAAACGCATCTTTGTTCGTCACCTCGTATTATCGAACACTAGTGAAATGGACATTTCATTGACTGTTTCTTTTTATAATGAAAATTAGGATCCTTGATTTCATTATTATAACCATGATGATAATTTGAAGTTAGGGTCGGTGAAAGTGGTGGGGCTAACCAAGACCATTTACCTGTGACATCACGGTTATTTGCTAGTTCCTTTTCTTCAAATAATTGAAATTGTTTTGATGCAGTTAGGTGATCAACAATAGAAACACCTTGAGATTTAAATGAATGGTATACCGCATAATTAAGTTCAACGAGTGTTCGATCTTTATTAAAAGAATTATTTTTTAGTGTACCAAATTCAAACGCTTCTGCAATACTTTCCAATAAATTATAGCGGTATGAGTCAGTGAAATTGCGTACTGCAATTTCTGTTACCATATACCAACCATTAAACGGGGCAGTTGGATAAGTAATGCCACCAATTTTCAAATCCATATTAGAAATGATTGGAACACCATACCATTTTAAATTTAAATCTTTTAATTTTGGATAATGTTCATGTTCTATTTCAACTTCTTTTATTAATTCATTGGGTAACTCATACCATTTTATAGAATCATTAGGTAATTGATAAATGAGTGGTAGTACATCGAAATCAGTACCTTTGCCTTTCCAACCTAAATGCTCCGCTAATTGTGTGATTTCACGTTCAGATGGATCACCGGCATGTTCATAACCAGCATATCTAATAAGTTGATTATTATAGATACGAGGTGCTTGATTAGGTGAAAAAATCGTTATATAAGGCTTGATCTTACCATTATTCGTCGCATGTTCAAGATGATGATTGATTGTATCTATAAAATCACGCTCATTATCAACGTTTCTAGCATCTTCTACATTTAAAGAATCCCAAAATAAGCGTCCAATACAGCGATTAGAGTTACGCCAAGCAAGTTTAGCGCCATACGACAACTCTTCCAAAGTATGCGTATATGTACCAGTATGTTCAATTTCTTTTTCTATCTCTTTTATTCTTTTATCAAATATAGATGGATTGTAATTAAGTTCACGATACATCATTTCGATAAAACTTCTTGCTTCTTCCAATAACATATAACCACCTCGGTTCATATTATAATCTAGACAATAAATTAACTCATTCAATTACATAGATTGTCACGAATTTGTCTTATTGGTACTTATTTAAATTTTAATTGTATCAATAGGATGTGAATACGCACTTCTACTGAATTATGATAAAATGTACTAAAACATCGTTAGGAGAGATTGTGGTGTATCGTTACGAAGATGACAGTTTAATGTTACATAATGACTTATACCAAATTAACATGGCAGAGAGCTATTGGAATGATGGTATTCATGAACGAAATGCAGTATTTGATTTGTATTTTAGAAGTATGCCATTTGAGAGTGGATATGCAGTTTTTAATGGTTTAAAAAGAGTAATTCAATTTATTGAACATTTTCATTTTAGTGATTCTGATATTGAATATTTACAGTCAATAGGTTATAAAAATGATTTCTTAAACTATTTAAAAAATTTAAAGTTCACTGGTAATATTCGCTCAATGCAAGAAGGTGAATTGTGTTTTGGAAATGAACCATTACTTAGAGTGGAGGCACCATTAATTCAAGCGCAACTTATAGAAACCGTATTACTTAATATAATCAACTTCCATACATTAATTTCGACTAAAGCAAGTAGAATTCGTCAAGTAGCACCTGATGATACATTAATGGAATTTGGAACTCGTCGTGCACAAGAGTTAGATGCTGCGTTATGGGGGGCTAGAGCTGCTTATATCGGTGGTTTTGATTCTACTAGTAATGTGCGTTCCGGTAAATTATTTGGTATACCCGTTTCTGGTACGCATGCACACGCTTTAGTTCAAACATATGGTGATGAATATAAAGCTTTTAAAATTTATGCAGAACGCCATAAAAATTGTGTGTTCTTAGTTGATACGTTCCACACGCTTAAATCAGGTGTTCCTACAGCTATTAAAGTAGCGAAAGAACTAGGGGATAAAATCAATTTCATTGGTATCCGTTTAGATTCTGGAGATATTGCTTATTTATCTAAAGAAGCACGCAGAATGTTAGATGAAGCGGGATTCAAAGATGCTAAAATCATCGCATCTAATGACTTAGATGAACAAACGATAATGAGTTTGAAATCTCAAGGAGCTAAAGTTGACTCATGGGGTGTAGGTACGAAATTAATTACTGGTTATGACCAACCAGCACTTGGTGCAGTATATAAACTAGTAGCAGTTGAAGATGACAACGGCCGATATGTTGATAGAATTAAACTGTCCAACAATGCAGAAAAAGTGACAACACCTGGTAAGAAGAAAGTGTATCGCATTATAAATACTAAAACAGGTAAAGCAGAAGGCGACTATATTACTCTAGAACATGAGAATCCTAATAATGAAAAACCTTTAAAAATGTTCCATCCAGTTCACACGTATAAAATGAAACATATCAAACACTTTGAAGCGATTGACTTGCATCATTCAATCTTTGAAAATGGGAAACTTGTTTACCAATTACCGAGTGAAAAAGAGGCACAAGAATACTCTAAAAAGGCATTATCTAAATTATGGGATGAAAATAAACGTTATTTAAATCCTCAAGAATACCCTGTGGATTTAAGTACAGCTTGTTGGGACAACAAACATAAGCGTATTTTCGAAGTTGCAGAACACGTAAAAGAGATGGAGGAAGACAATGACTAATTTACAAGATATTGTAGTCAATGAAATGAAAGTGAAGAAACATATTGATAGTGAACAAGAGTCACGTGAAATTATTCAATTTATTAAAAGCTATGTTCAATCACATTCATTTATTAAATCTTTAGTGTTAGGTATTTCTGGTGGTCAAGATTCTACTTTGACTGGTAAATTAGCTCAGCTAGCAGTTGAAGAATTACGTAATGAAGGGCGAGATTGTCAATTTATTGCTGTGAAATTACCATATGGTGTGCAGAAAGATGCAGAAGAAGTTGAAGATGCATTAAACTTTATTCATCCCGATGAAATCATTACTGTCAATATTAAACCTGCTGTTGATCAAAGTGTTAAATCTTTAAACGAGGCTGGTATTGAATTAACAGATTTTCAACGTGGTAACGAAAAAGCACGTGAACGTATGAAGGTTCAATTTTCAATCGCATCAAATCGTAGTGGTATTGTTATTGGTACGGATCATTCTGCAGAGAATATTACAGGATTTTATACTAAGTACGGTGATGGTGCTGCTGATATCGCACCTATCTTTGGTCTAAATAAAAGACAAGGAAGACAGCTACTTAAATATTTGAACGCACCAAAGCATTTATACGAAAAAGTTCCCACAGCAGATTTAGAGGATGATAAACCACAATTACCTGATGAAGAAGCTTTGGGTGTTACTTATGATCAAATTGATGACTATTTAGAAGGTAAACATATATCTAGTGAAGCCCGTGATACGATTGAAAATCACTATGTCAAAAATGCACATAAACGTGAATTAGCCTATACGCGTTATACTTGGCCTAAAAATTAAAAAAAGATTTTCTAGTGACAAAATAAAAATTCACTGATAAAATTATTTCGATTTTAGATATCCATGTAAGAAAAGGGGATTAGTATGTCAGTGATAACTTCAAATCCATGGTCAATGGTATTAGCGATATTCGTCATCAACGTTTTTTATGTTACATTTTTAACAATGCGTACAATATTAACGTTAAAAGGTTATCGTTATATGGCGGCTGCAGTAAGTTTCCTTGAAGTGTTAGTATATGTAGTTGGTCTTGGTATGGTAATGTCTAGTTTAGACCAAATTCAAAATATCTTTGCTTATGCGTTTGGTTTTTCGATTGGGATTTTAGTAGGTATGAAAATTGAAGAAAAACTCGCATTAGGTTATACAGTCGTAAATGTAACCTCATCAGAGTATGAAATTGATTTACCAAATGAGTTAAGAAATTTAGGTTATGGTGTTACACACTATGCAGCACATGGTCGCGATGGTAGTCGAATGGTAATGCAGATTTTAACGCCAAGACGTTATGAACGTAAATTAATGGAGACAGTACGAAATTTAGATGAGAAAGCGTTTATTATAGCGTATGAGCCAAGAGCGATTCACGGCGGTTTCTGGACTAAAGGCGTTCGAACTCGAAAAGTAAAAGCATACGAAGTAGAAGAAATAGAAAGTGTTGTGGAGCATGACGATGAAGTTCAAAGTAAATGAAAATGAAACAATCTCAGAATGTTTAACACGTATGCGTGAAGAAGGCTATATGCCAGTTAAACGAATTGAAAAACCTATATACACTGAAGATGAAAAAGGTAATGTAGTAGTATTAAGACAGGATATTCAATTTGTTGGTAAAAAGCTTTGATTTAATAATATAAATTACAACTCAAATTAATTTTATTAAGAGTGAAAAGAAGCTAAAGTACAACTTCTTTTTACTCTTTTTATTATCGGATTATTGTTAGATAAGTGTATTATTTAGATAAAATCCATTATACTAAGTTTGTAAAAAAAGATTTATACATTTGATTAATTATCTGTTAAACTAAAAATGAAGTTTTAAAAACGAACTTTTCCCAATAATTTACGTTTAATGTACAGTTTTGAATTATAAATTTATACATAGAATAGGAGATTAGAAATGATTGATCGTTATTCAAGAGAAGAAATGGCAAATATTTGGACTGATCAAAATAGATATGAAGCTTGGTTAGAGGTTGAAATCTTGGCCTGTGAAGCTTGGAGTGAATTAGGCCACATTCCTAAAGAAGATGTAAAAAAAATAAGACAGAACGCTAAAGTAGATGTGAAACGTGCTCAAGAAATCGAACAAGAAACAAGACACGATGTTGTGGCATTTACTAGACAAGTATCGGAAACGTTAGGTGACGAACGTAAATGGGTTCATTATGGCTTAACTTCTACAGATGTAGTTGATACAGCGCTAAGTTATGTTATAAAGCAGGCCAACGAAATTATTGAGAAAGATATTGAACGTTTCATAAAAGTTTTAGAAGAGAAAGCTAAAAATTATAAATACACATTGATGATGGGGCGTACACATGGTGTACATGCTGAACCGACTACATTTGGTGTTAAAATGGCATTATGGTATACAGAAATGAAACGTAATCTAAAGCGTTTCAAAGAGGTACGTAAAGAAATAGAAGTTGGTAAAATGAGTGGTGCAGTTGGTACATTTGCTAACATTCCTCCTGAAATAGAACAATATGTATGTGACCATTTAGGCATTGATACTGCATCCGTTTCTACTCAAACATTACAACGTGACCGTCATGCATACTATATCGCTACACTAGCACTAGTAGCTACATCTCTTGAAAAATTTGCGGTAGAGATACGTAATTTACAAAAAACAGAAACACGTGAAGTTGAAGAAGCATTTGCAAAAGGTCAAAAAGGGTCATCAGCTATGCCTCATAAAAGAAATCCTATTGGTTCAGAAAATATAACAGGTATTTCAAGAGTGATTCGAGGTTACATTACAACGGCTTATGAAAATGTGCCTTTATGGCACGAACGTGATATTTCTCACTCTTCAGCTGAACGTATCATGTTACCAGATGTTACAATTGCTTTAGATTATGCTTTAAATAGATTCACTAATATTGTTGATAGACTAACTGTTTTTGAAGACAACATGAGAAATAATATCGATAAAACATTTGGACTAATCTTCTCACAACGTGTATTACTAGCGTTAATTAATAAAGGCATGGTTCGTGAAGAAGCATATGATAGAGTGCAGCCTAAAGCAATGGAATCTTGGGAAACTAAAACACCATTCCGTCAATTAATAGAAAAGGATGAGTCTATCACTAATGTGCTTTCTAAAGAAGAATTAGATGAATGTTTCAACCCTGAACATCATTTAAATCAAGTTGATACAATCTTTAAACGTGCAGGTTTAGAGTAATAAGTTAACGGTTTTCAATAAAAATACTACACTTTAACTATTTAATGCGTTAAAATGAGATTATATTGAAAACGGATTATAGGGGTTGTTTGAGATGCAAATAGAGAAATTACGAGGACAAGCGTTAGATGAACTTTTTGATGCGATTCTTACACTTGAAAATAGAGAAGAATGTTATCAATTCTTTGATGATTTATGCACTGTCAATGAATTACAATCATTATCTCAAAGATTACAAGTTGCTAAGATGATTAAACAAGGGTATACTTACGCAACAATCGAAAAAGAATCTGGTGCTTCTACAGCAACAATATCTAGAGTAAAACGATCATTACAATGGGGTAATGACGCATATACAATGATATTAGAACGATTAAATATAGAAACAAAAAAATAATATTACGTTTAACATATATTTATAAATTGAAATGCTCCCTTCAAAATTGACAATAATTTGGATATTTTGATGGGAGCGTTCTGTTTTATATTGAATTTATACAGGCTAATAGTAAGTAAACAACTTTTAATTTACTTAATTTTTAACAAATAAACTTATAAGATATTAGGTCTTTCGTTCTTTAATAGACAGTATAGATTCTAATGATTCTGTTTAGAATTGGTACACTAAAAATGATATAATTTAGTGTATGTTAAAAAAAGGAGTTAAAGGATTATGTATGACATTAAAGCGTGGCAACATGTGTTTAAATTAGATCCCGCCAAAGAAATAAGTGATAATGATTTAGATGCACTATGTATGTCAGATACTGATGCTATCATGATTGGTGGCACAGATAATGTTACCGAAGATAATGTCATTCATTTGATGAGTAGAGTAAGAAGATATCCATTACCATTAGTCCTCGAAATATCTAATATTGAGAGTATTATTCCTGGTTTCGATTTTTATTTTGTACCAACAGTTCTAAATAGTCAGGATACTACATATCATAATGGAATGATGCATAAAGCTCTAAAGCAATTCGGATTCATGGTTAATTTTGATGAAGTCGTATTAGAAGGGTATTTAGTTTTAAATCCTGATAGTAAAGTAGCAAAATTAACGCAATCAAATACTAATATAGATATTGAAGATGTAGAGGCATATGCGCAAATGGTTAATGAGATGTACAAACTACCGTTGATGTACTTAGAATATAGTGGTCAGTATGGCGATGTTGAAAAAGTGGAAGCCGCATCCAGATTATTAACAAATACACAATTGTTTTATGGCGGTGGCATTACATCTATAGAACAAGCCAGAGAGATGGCACAATATGCTGACACTATTGTAGTAGGTAATATTATTTATGACGATATTAAAAAGGCTATTAAAACAGTAAAAATAAAAAAGGAGTCTAATAAATGAATTCATTAGTTAATAATATGAATAAAGAGCAAAGTGAAGCGGTAAGAACTACAGAAGGTCCATTACTAATTATGGCCGGCGCTGGTTCAGGTAAAACGAGAGTATTAACACATCGTATCGCCTATTTATTAGATGAAAAAGACGTTTCTCCTTACAATATATTAGCAATTACTTTTACAAATAAAGCAGCTAAAGAAATGAAAGAACGTGTTGAACAATTAGTAGGAGAAGAAGCACAAGTGATTTGGATGTCTACATTCCACTCTATGTGCGTAAGAATATTAAGACGTGATGCAGATAGAATAGGCATTGAACGTAATTTTACTATTATTGATCCTACTGACCAAAAATCCGTCATAAAAGACGTTCTAAAAAATGAAAATATTGACAGTAAACGCTTTGAACCAAGAATGTTTATTGGGGCGATAAGTAACTTAAAAAATGAACTTAAAACACCAGAAGATGCAATAAATGAGGCTAATGACTTCCATTCGCAAATGGTAGCTACTGTTTATAGTGGATACCAACGTCAATTGACTCGAAATGAAGCACTTGATTTTGACGATTTAATTATGAAAACAATTCAGTTGTTCGAACGCATTCCAGATGCACTTGAATATTATCAAAACAAATTCCAATATATTCACGTAGACGAATATCAAGATACAAATAAAGCACAATATACATTAGTAAAGTTGTTAGCTAGTAAATTTAAAAATCTTTGTGTAGTTGGTGACTCAGATCAGTCAATTTATGGTTGGAGGGGTGCAGATATTCAAAATATCCTATCTTTTGAAGAAGATTACCCTGATGCTAAAACGATATTTTTAGAACAAAATTATCGTTCTACAAAGATCATCCTAACTGCTGCAAATGAAGTCATTAAACATAACTCAGAAAGAAAGCCTAAAGGTCTGTGGACTGCAAATACTGGTGGCGAAAAAATTAAATATTATGAAGCAATGACTGAGCGTGATGAAGCTGAGTATGTGGTTAGAGAAATAATGAAACACCGTAAAGCTGGAAAAGATTATAGTGATATGGCAATACTTTATAGAACCAATGCACAGTCACGTGTTTTAGAAGAAACATTTATGAAATCTAATCTTCCTTATACGATGGTTGGAGGCCAAAAATTCTATGACAGAAAAGAAATTAAAGACTTATTAAGTTATTTGAGAGTAGTAGCTAATAGTAATGATGAAATTAGTTTACAACGCATAATCAATGTTCCAAAACGAGGGATAGGACCTTCATCAGTTGAGAAAATTCAACGCTATGCGAATGATAACAATATAAGTATGTTTGACGCATTGGCAGAAGTAGATTTTATTGGTCTTTCAAAAAAAGTAACTCAAGAGTGCATTAAATTTTATGAACTAATTCAAAACTTAATTAAAGAACAGGAATTTTTAGAGGTAAGTGAAATTGTTGTTGAAATATTAGATAAATCTGGGTATAGAGATATGCTTGAACGTGAACAAACACTGGAATCACGTAGTAGACTTGAAAATATAGATGAATTTATGTCTGTGCCTAAAGATTATGAAGAGAATACACCATTAGAAGAACAATCCTTGATTAACTTTTTAACGGATTTATCACTAGTAGCAGACATCGATGAAGCTCAAATTGAAAGTGGCGTAACCCTTATGACAATGCACTCGGCGAAAGGTTTAGAATTTCCAATTGTGTTCCTTATGGGAATGGAAGAATCGCTATTTCCACATATACGTGCAATTAAGAGTGATGATGACCACGAAATGGAAGAAGAACGTCGGATTTGTTATGTAGCAATAACAAGAGCTGAAGAAGTTCTATATATTACGCACGCGACGTCTAGAATGTTATATGGACGCTCACAATCTAATATGCCTTCTAGATTTTTACGTGAAATCCCGGAAGATCTATTAGAAACACCATCTAAGCAGCAGCGTCAAACGATTACCCCAAAAACTTCAACCAAACAACCTAAGCGTGGATTTAGCAAACGTACAACGTCTTCTAAAAAACAAGTTTCTGCTTCTGATTGGAAAATAGGAGATAAAGTTACGCATAAATCATGGGGTGAAGGCATGGTAAGTAACGTTAATGAGAAAAATGGCTCAGTTGAATTAGATATTATATTTAAATCAGAAGGACCAAAGCGCCTGTTAGCTCAATTTGCTCCAATCGAGAAAAAGGAGGATTAATTTATGGGCAATATCAAAAGTCGTGTGAATGAATTACATGATTTATTAAATCAATATGGTTATGAATATTATGTACAAGATAATCCTTCAGTGCCAGATAGTGAATACGATAAATTATTAAGAGAATTAATAGATATAGAAGAGGCACATCCTGAATTTAAGTCACCTGATTCTCCTACTGTACGTGTAGGAGGAGAGGTGCAATCTTCTTTCGAAAAAGTCAACCATGATACACCAATGTTAAGTTTAGGTAATGCTTTCAATGAACAAGAATTACGTCGTTTTGATCAACGTATTCGTGAACAAGTCGGTAGTGTTGAATATATGTGTGAATTGAAAATTGATGGATTAGCTGTGTCCCTTAAATATGTAGAAGGTCGCTTCGTTCAAGGTTTAACTCGAGGTGATGGTACTACAGGTGAAGATATCACTGAAAATTTACGCACCATTCATGCTATTCCATTAAAGATTAATGAACCATTAAGTTTTGAAGTGCGTGGCGAAGCTTACATGCCTCGTAGTTCTTTTATAAGACTAAATGAAGAAAAAGAAAAGAATGAAGAACAACCATTCGCTAATCCACGAAACGCAGCAGCGGGATCGTTAAGGCAACTTGATCCCAAATTGGCAGCTAAACGTAAATTAAGTGTATTCTTATATAGTGTTAATGATTTTACAGATTTTGATGCAACTACTCAGAGTGGTGCGTTGGATGAATTAGATCGTTTAGGATTTAAGACAAATCATGAGCGTATGCGCGTGGGTGATATTGAAGGTGTATTAGAATATATTGAGAAATGGACAAAACAACGTGAACAATTATCCTATGATATTGATGGCATCGTTATAAAAGTGAATGACATTGAACAACAAGATGAAATGGGATACACGCAGAAATCTCCAAGATGGGCGATTGCATATAAGTTTCCTGCCGAAGAAGTGGTAACAACATTACAAGATATTGAGTTAAGTATTGGTAGAACAGGTGTTGTAACACCAACTGCGATTCTTGATCCTGTAAGAGTTGCTGGGACAACTGTATCTAGAGCATCTTTACATAATGAAGATTTAATACATGAGAGAGATATCAGAATTGGGGATAGTGTAGTAGTTAAAAAAGCTGGCGATATTATACCAGAAGTAGTGAAAAGTATTACGGAACGCCGACCTGAAGGTACATTACCGTATTCAATGCCAACACATTGTCCGAGTTGTGACCATGAGTTGGTAAGAATTGAAGGGGAGGTTGCATTACGTTGTATAAATCCAAAGTGTCAGGCTCAACTTGTAGAGGGGTTGATTCACTTTGTATCACGTCAAGCCATGAATATTGATGGCTTAGGAACTAAAATTATACAACAACTCTATCATCACAATGTGATTAATGATGTGGCCGACATCTTCTACCTAACTGAAGACGATTTATTACCTTTAGAGCGTATGGGTTCCAAAAAAGTTGAAAATCTACTAAAAGCGATTGAAGATGCTAAAGCCAATTCTCTAGAGCATCTATTATTTGGTTTAGGAATACGTCATCTAGGAGTTAAAGCAAGTCAAGTTCTAGCTGAAAAATACGAAACAATGGATAGACTACTTGAAGTAACTGAAGAAGAACTTATTAGTATTCATGATATTGGAGATAAGTTAGCTCAATCTGTTGTAACATATTTAGAAAATGAAGATATTAAAGCATTAATTGAAAAATTAAAATATAAAAATGTCAATATGGTTTATAATGGAATTAAAACTTCTGATATAGAAGGTCACCCTGATTTTAAAAATAAAACAATTGTTTTAACAGGTAAATTACAACAACTGACACGAAAAGAAGCATCTGCCTGGTTAGAATTACAAGGCGCAAAAGTTACAAGTAGTGTAACTAAAAAAACAGATTTAGTAATTGCTGGTGAAGATGCAGGTTCTAAATTAACTAAGGCAGAAAAGTTTGGTACTGAAATTTGGACAGAAGAGCAATTCGTGGCTAAACAAAATGAAATATCTAGTTAGAGGAGAACGGCAATGAAGCGGACCCTATTCTTAATTATAACGTCGATTGTGTTGTTAACGGCATGTGGCAATAACAATGATAATAAAAATAACCAATCTGTGAATAAACAAGAAACTAAAACTGACTCAAATAATGTGAAAACAATAGCAACAGATAAAAACGTACAAGGTGATAATTACCGCACGATTTTGCCATTCAAAGAAAGTAAGGCCCGTGGTGTATTACAAGATAACATGGCAAATAGTTACAATGGTGACGATTTCGAAAGTGGTTTATTGACACTAAGCAAAGATGTATTTCCAACTGATGATTACCTTTATCAAGACGGCCAATATCTAGATAAAGATACTCTTAATAGTTATTTAAATCCCAAATACACTAAAAAAGAAATAGATAAAATGAGTGAAAAAGAGAAAGAATCCAATAAAGCGAGTGAGAATTTAGGATTAAATCCATCACACAAAGGTGAGGATGATCCAGAAAAAATCGCAGAACAATCTCCAGCTTATTTATCTAATATTCTTGAACAAGATTTTTACGATAGTGGGGATACTAAAGGAAAAAATATTAAAGGTATGACAATTGGCTTAGCCATGAATAGTGTTTATTATTATCAAAAAGAGAAAGATGGAGAGACTTATAGCAAAGAACTTGATGATAAGGAAATTGAAAAACAAGGTAAACAAATGGCTTCAGAAATCTTAACAAGATTAAGAGCCAATGATGATTTAAAAGATATTCCTATTCATTTTGCAATTTATAAACAATCCGATCAAAATTCAATTACACCAGGAGAATTTATTGCTAATACTACAGTTGATGATGATCAAACTAAAATTAATAAATGGAAAAAAATTGATCAAGTGTCAGCATTATTACCATCTTCAACAGCAAAAAAATACAATGAAAATTTGAATAATAATTTTAAACAATTCAATGACAACCTACAATCTTACTTTACTAACTTCACTCAAGCAGTAGGTAAAGTTAAATTTGACGGTAAAAAACCAACACAATTAACTATAGATTTACCTATTGATTATTATAGTCAAGCTGAAACGATTGGTATTACCCAATATGTTACAGAACAAGCTAGAAAATATTTTGACAATATCGATAGCTATGAAATTCGAATTAAAGACGGAAATACACCAAGAGCTTTGATTAGTAAATCTAAAGAAGATAAAGAGCCCCAAGTTCATATTTATAATAATTAACATAAAACTACGGATAACGCCTACAAGTTGGGTTATCCGTAGTTTTTGTTTAATATTATTATTTTTCACGAACAATAGATTTAACTTTTTCAATATCTCTTTCAACAAAGTCACCTGGATGTTGAGTCAATAAACTCACTACATATGTAACGATGACACTAATAATGAATCCTGGAATAATTTCATACATTCCGAAAATTTCATTTATACTCGCTAAAGGTTTAATCCAAGCAATCCATATAATTACCACAAGGGCACCTGCTACCATACCGCTGATAGCACCAGCTCGTGTAAGCTTTTTCCAATAAAGTGAGAATAATACTAATGGACTGAAAGAAGCTCCAAAGCCGGCCCATGCGTTACCAACTAAGTTAAGTATTGTATCATTTGGAGACCAAGCAATCGCAATTGCTACAATTGCCACAACTAATACAGACAATCTACCAACTAACACGAATTCTTTTTGATGTGTTTTCACACGCTCTTCACCACGTATTAATTTATAAAAGTCTTCAGTTAATGAACTTGATGTTACTAATAGTTGTGATGAGATAGTGCTCATGATAGCTGCAAGAATGGCAGCTAATAAGAACCCGCCTACTAAAGGATGAAATAAAATTTGACTCATAATGATGAATAGTGTCTCAGGATCATCCATCTTAATATGATTATCTGGAATGAATGCGATACCAGTTAACCCTACGCCTACAGCACCAAGTAACCCTACAGTCATCCAACTTATACCTAAACGTCGAGCTTTGGGTAGCATTTTATGTGACTTTATAGACATAAATCTTACGATGATATGAGGTTGTCCAAAATAACCTAGACCCCATGCAAATAATGAAACAATGCCAAGAAAAGTTGTCCCTCTAAATAAATCCATATTTGTTGGCTTCATTTCAGCAACTCGAGAAAACGTATCCCACCCATTAAGTTGTAACATTGCAACAATAGGGACCATAACCATTGCAATTAACATGATTACACCTTGGAAGAAATCAGTTATAGATACGGCTAAATATCCTCCGAAAAAAGTATAAGCGATAACGATAACTGCAACTAAAATTAATCCAAAATGGTAATTTAGTCCAAACGCACTTTCAAATAGTTTACCACCTGATACAAACCCAGAGTGTGTATAAAGAGTAAAGAACACAACTATTATTAAACCAGAAATGATTTTAATAATATTTTCTTTATCGTTAAGTCGATTTTTGAAGAAATCAGGAAGGGTGATTGCATCACCTGCCACTTCAGTATAAACTCTCAACCTTGGTGCAACGACAAGATAGTTAACATATGCACCTAATGTGAGACCAATTGTTATCCATATTGCTGATAAACCAGTGCTATAGACAGAACCAGGTAGTCCCATTATCATCCAGCCACTCATATCTGATGCACCTGCAGATAAAGCAGTGATATATGGTCCGATACTACGTCCACCAAGCATATATTCACTTAAATTACCTGTAGCTTGTTTGTAGCCGTAATATCCAATGATAAGTAAAATAATAAAATAAATCGCAATCATTATGTATGTTTGCCAATTGGTATTAACTTGACTAGGCAAGCTTGCTCCTAAAATAAGCACAAAGAAATACCCCCTTTTTTTATATGGTGTAAAGACTTAGATGACTTATAAACATTAGTAAATTTCAATTACATGAGTATGCAACTTTTTTAAATGATTTAGTTACATGTAATATTATACAATGTGGTGAATGGTTTAGAGAAGTATAAATTTTAATTTTTAAAAAGAAAAATACTTTCAAAGCACAATAGTAAGCGTTTTCAAAATGTAAAAAAGTTTATTGATTTTATTATACGTAATATGCATATTAAAGATTATAAATATTTTTTATATATAATTTAGGTCAGTATTTTCGTTAAATTAATAATTGAGTTACATTATTTATAAAGTGTTTATTAATTACTTACCTATGAATTAATCATCAATAATGTCATGAAGTTATGTTGTCTCAATAAATATTTAGATTTTTAAGTGAAAATTTGATACAATTTTATGATGAATGAGTAATAAGGAGGCTTTTAATAAATGACTAAAGTTACACGTGAAGAGGTTGAACATATAGCACATTTAGCAAGACTTCAAATTTCTGAAGAAGAAACTGAAGAAATGGCTAATACACTTGAAAGTATCTTAGATTTTGCTAAACAAAATGACACAGCAGATACAGAAGGTATTGAACCAACTTATCATGTATTAGATTTGCAAAATGTGTTACGTGATGATGAAGCAATCGAGGGCATTCCTCAAGAACTTGCATTAAAAAATGCTAAAGAGACAGAAAATGGTCAATTTAAAGTACCAGCTATCATGAATGAGGAGGAAGCTTAAGATGAGTATTCGTTATGAATCAGTTGAAAAATTATCAGAAATGATTAAAAACAATGAGATTAAGCCTTCAGAAGTTGTCAAAGACATCTATGATGCAATTGAAGAAACGGATCCTACTATTAAATCATTTTTAGCACTAGATAAAGATAATGCTATTAAAAAAGCGAAAGAATTAGATGAATTACAAGCAAAAGGTCAAATGGAAGGTAAATTGTTTGGTATTCCTATGGGAATTAAGGACAACATCATTACTAAAGATGTGGAAACAACATGTGCTAGTAAGATGTTAGAAGGATTTGTTCCAATCTATGAATCTACTGTAATGAACAAACTACATGATGAAAATGCGATTCTAATCGGTAAACTGAACATGGATGAATTTGCTATGGGTGGTTCAACTGAAACATCATATTTCAAACAAACTGTTAACCCATTCGATCATACAGCTGTACCAGGTGGTTCGTCAGGTGGTTCAGCAGCAGCAGTTGCAGCAGGTTTAGTACCATTCAGTCTAGGTTCAGATACTGGTGGTTCAATTCGACAACCAGCAGCATATTGTGGTGTAGTTGGTATGAAACCAACTTACGGACGTGTATCACGTTTCGGTTTAGTTGCTTTTGCATCTTCATTAGACCAAATTGGTCCAATTACAAGAAATGTTAAAGATAACGCTATCGTTCTAGAGACAATTTCAGGCGTTGATAGAAATGATTCTACAAGTGCACCAGTTGAAGACGTTGACTTTACTTCAGAAATTGGTAAAGACATTAAAGGCTTAAAAGTTGCTTTACCAAAAGAATATTTAGGTGAAGGTATCAATGAAGATGTTAAAGAAGCTGTTAAGAATGCAGTTGAAACACTTAAATCTCTAGGTGCAGAAGTTGATGAAGTATCACTTCCAAATACGAAATATGGTATTCCATCATATTATGTTATCGCGTCATCAGAAGCATCAGCGAACTTAGCTCGCTTTGATGGTATACGCTATGGCTACCATTCAAAAGAAGCCCAATCATTAGAAGAATTATATAAAATGTCTAGATCTGAAGGATTTGGTGCTGAAGTTAAGCGTCGTATCTTCCTAGGTACATTTGCATTAAGTTCTGGTTATTATGATGCTTACTATAAAAAATCACAAAAAGTTAGAACATTAATCAAGAATGACTTTGATAAAGTTTTTGAAAACTATGATGTTGTTGTAGGTCCAACTGCACCAACTACTGCGTTTAACTTAGGTGATGAAATCGATGATCCATTAACTATGTATGCTAATGACTTATTAACTACACCTGTTAACTTAGCTGGTTTACCAGGTATTTCTGTTCCTTGTGGGCAATCAAACGGTAGACCAATTGGCTTACAATTTATCGGTAAACCTTTTGATGAAAAGACGTTATATCGTGTGGCATATCAATATGAAACACAATTCAATTTACATGACGCATATGAAAAATTATAAGGAGTGGAAATAATGCATTTTGAAACAGTTATCGGACTTGAAGTTCACGTTGAGCTAAAAACAGACTCAAAAATGTTCTCTCCATCACCAGCACATTTTGGAGCTGAACCTAACTCAAATACAAATGTTATTGATTTAGCATATCCTGGTGTATTACCGGTTGTTAATAGACGTGCTGTAGACTGGGCTATGCGTGCATCAATGGCTTTAAATATGGATATCGCTACAAATTCTAAATTTGACCGTAAAAACTATTTCTATCCAGATAATCCTAAAGCTTATCAAATTTCTCAATTTGATCAACCAATTGGGGAAAATGGTTATATTGATATTGAAGTAGATGGTGAAACAAAACGTATCGGAATCACACGTCTTCACATGGAAGAAGATGCTGGTAAATCAACACATAAAGATGGATACTCTTTAGTAGACTTAAACCGTCAAGGTACACCATTAATTGAAATTGTATCTGAACCAGATATTAGATCCCCTAAAGAAGCTTATGCTTATTTAGAAAAATTACGTTCAATTATTCAATATACAGGTGTATCAGACTGTAAAATGGAAGAAGGCTCATTACGTTGTGATGCCAACATTTCATTACGTCCTTATGGACAAGAAGAGTTCGGTACAAAAACTGAATTAAAAAACCTAAATTCATTTAACTATGTTAGAAAAGGTTTAGAGTACGAAGAAAAACGCCAAGAAGAAGAATTATTAAACGGCGGTACAATTGGACAAGAGACACGCCGCTTTGATGAATCAACTGGTAAAACAATCCTTATGCGTGTTAAAGAAGGCTCAGATGACTACCGTTACTTCCCTGAACCTGACATTGTACCTTTATACGTAGATGAAGAATGGAAAGAGTGTGTACGTCAAACAATCCCTGAATTACCAGATGAGCGTAAAGCTAAATATGTAAATGATTTAGGTTTACCTGAATACGATGCGCACGTATTAACACTTACTAAAGAAATGTCTGATTTCTTTGAAGGTGCTATTGAAAAAGGTGCAGACGTTAAGTTAACTTCAAACTGGTTAATGGGTGGCGTTAATGAATATTTAAATAAAAACCAAGTTGAGTTACAAGATACTAAATTAACACCAGAAAACCTTGCTGGTATGATTAAACTTATTGAAGATGGTACGATGAGTAGTAAAATCGCTAAAAAAGTTTTCCCAGAATTAGCTGAAAATGGTGGCGATGCTAAACAAATTATGGAAGATAAAGGTTTAGTTCAAATTTCTGATGAAGCTACTTTAACTAAATTCGTCACTGAAGCTTTAGATAATAATCCTCAATCTGTTGAAGATTATAAAAATGGTAAAGGGAAAGCAATGGGCTTCTTAGTTGGTCAAATTATGAAAGCATCTAAAGGCCAAGCTAATCCTCAAAAAGTAAACCAAATATTAAAACAAGAATTAGATAAACGTTAATTAAAGATTTAAACATAATGAATTAAAGCATCATTTAAGGTTTGTTTCCTATCATGGTTAGGGAACAAGCCTTTTAATTTTGGTGTGTGGTGTTTTTAGTTCAATTATTTTTAATGTTATAACTGCTTTGATTATTTAATTGTAAATAGTGTAATAAATGTATTTTAAAGATTATTGATTTAAATACTTCCAACTCTCCTATAAATCATTTAATATAAGAATATGTATAAAAAGATGAGGGATAATTTATGAGAAAATGTGCAAGAATCATTTATAATCCAACTTCTGGAAAGGAACTTTTTAAAAGAACTTTACCAGATGTTTTAATTAAATTAGAACGTGCCGGTTATGAGACAAGTGCTTATGCTACTGAGCGTGAAGGCGATGCAACGCTTGAAGCTGAACGTGCACTTAAAAGAGATTATGATATTATTATAGCAGCTGGTGGAGATGGCACACTTAATGAAGTTGTTAATGGCATAGCTGAACAACCCAATCGTCCTAAATTAGGTATCATCCCTATGGGGACAGTGAATGATTTCGGTAGGGCCTTACACTTACCAAGTGATATTATGGGTGCTGTTGATGTTATTATTGATGATCACACGACAAAAGTTGATATAGGAAAAATGAATAATCGTTATTTCATCAATTTAGCAGCTGGTGGTCAATTAACTCAAGTTTCATATGAGACGCCAAGTCGATTAAAATCAATTGTAGGTCCCTTTGCGTATTACATTAAAGGATTTGAAATGTTACCTCAGATGAAAGCTGTAGATTTGCGTATAGAATATGATAATCAAGTTTTTCAAGGTGAGGCATTATTATTCTTATTGGGACTGACAAACTCAATGGCAGGATTTGAGAAATTAGTTCCAGATGCTAAGTTAGACGACGGGCATTTCACATTAATTATTGTAGAAAAGGCTAACCTTGCTGAATTAGGACACATTATGACTTTAGCATCTCGCGGAGAACACATTAAACATCCAAAGGTTATTTATGAGAAAGCTAAATCAATTAATATCTCATCCTTTACTGAAATGCAACTGAATGTAGATGGTGAATATGGTGGTAAATTACCAGCTAATTTCTTGAATTTAAAAAGACATATCGAAGTATGTACGCCAAAAGATATATATAATGAGGAATTAACTGAAGATCAACAAGTCGAAGATGGCATTATTGAAGAGAAGCCATCGAATGAAGAAATTATTAAAAACAATGAAATATCAGAGTAAATTATACAGTTGAAGAGGTTGAGCAATAGTTTTGATGTCTTAGGTATGAAAAACAAAACCAAGATTAAACTACTCTAACCTCTTTTTATGTGGGGTGAAATAATGGAAACCATAAATAAAAATGAAATAAAACAAGGTAACGTTGTTGATTTAACACATGAAGGGCATGGTGTCATTAAAATCGACCGTTATCCGATATTTGTGCCAAATGCGTTAATTGGTGAAGTAATTAAATACAAAATTATTAAAGTGAAGAAAAATTTTGCTATTGGTAAGCTTCTTCAAGTTATTAAACCAAGTGAGCAACGCGTGGAACCGCCATGTAAATACTATTGGAAGTGTGGTGGTTGTCAATTGCAACACATGACTTATGATGCCCAATTGGCTATGAAGCAGTCACAAGTTACCAACTTATTCCATAGAAAAGCACAATTTAGCAATACAATCATTAACAAAACTATCGGTATGGATCATCCTTGGCATTACAGAAATAAATCACAGTTGCCAATTGGTAAAGATAGAGATGGAAAAGCAATTATAGGATATTATCGACAAAGAAGTCACGATATTATCGATATGGATAGTTGCTTAATTCAAGATGATGTACACCAAGACATTATGAATCACGTCAAACAATGGATTATTGATTACGATATTAGTGTTTATAATGAGAGTACAAAAAAAGGACTTTTAAGACATTTAGTTATTCGCACAGGTTATTATTCTGATGATAAGATGGTAGTTTTTGTAACAAATGGTAAAAATTTCCAGCAAGCTTCAATTTTAGTTGAAAAACTGAAAGAAACTTTTCCTAACATAACTAGCATTAAACAAAATATTAATAAAAGTCATTCTAATGTTATTATGGGGGAACAGTCTGTAACGTTATACGGCAAAGATAAGATTGCAGATCAACTTAGTGATACTACATTTAAGATAAGTGACCAATCATTCTACCAAATAAATTCTTCACAAACTGAAAAATTATATCAACAAGCAATAGAGTATGCGCAATTGACAGGTGAAGAAACAGTTCTTGATACATATTGCGGTATTGGTACGATAGGTTTATATATGGCTCCAGTAGAGAAACATGTTTATGGTGTTGAGGTTGTACCGTCAGCGATTAAAGATGCACAACAAAATGCGACTTTAAATGGATTTGAAAATACAACTTTTGTCTGTGGTAAAGCAGAAGAAGTCATTATAAAATGGAAACAACAAGGTATCAAACCAGATGTTGTTATGGTAGATCCACCTAGAAAAGGGTGCGATGAAACCTTCTTACAAACACTGCTCAAACTAAATCCTAAGCGTATTGTCTACATCTCTTGTAATCCTTCTACGCAACAAAGAGATGCTCAAATATTAGATTCACAATATGAATTGCAAGAAATTACACCTGTCGATATGTTTCCTCAAACAACACATGTAGAGACAGTTGCATTATTTGAAAGAAAATCTTAAACGTGAAATTTTAATACAAATATTAAGAAATGGTTACAGAGCATTAAATCTTATAAAAAAGTTTTTTTCTCAACATCGACTGTGTATACTATGGTTGAAAATTAACAGAGATTGGAGGTTATTATTGTGCAGAAAATTGATTTTTCACCAAATAGAATCAACTTACCTAAATTTATGGCAACTCAATTAGTAGTAATTTTATTTATGATAGTGTTTACTTATAAATGGGCATTTATGTTTACAACTATTCATGAACAAACATTTTTAGCTAACTTATTATACGGTATTTTAGGGTTTATAGTTATTTTAGGACTACATGAACTCATTCATAGAATTTCATTTTTTATTTTTTCAAGAGGGGAACAGC